>JAPUEV010000128.1 GCA_027492415.1 Ignavibacteria bacterium | reverse complement strand
GGCAAATACACTTGAAGGTGCGTTTACTCATAATGTTGGCTTTAAGGATTCCATAGTATACGGCGCAACAGATAACGGTGTTTGGAGAAGTTACTTCACGCCACCCAATTTCAGCTGGTCACGCCCATCAATTATTTATGATGAAGAGCTTCGCGACCAGATAAGAACTGACCTCTTCTATGCTGTTGATTCACAGGGTGATTCAGTATGGGTTGGCTCTGGTGATGGTCTTGCAAGAACCACAGATACATTAACCAGTCCATGGGTTGGCAAGTGGAAGATTTTCCGCGCATACCAGAACATAACCGCTACCAATGAAACATACGCCGCGCCAAATCCGTTTTCACCTGATGATGAAGTTTGCAGGATATATTTTAAGACAGGGAAAACATCTTCAAGCGTAACAGTAAAGCTTTTCGATTTTGCAATGTTCCCGATCAGAACAGTTGTGCAGAATGCCCAGCGCAATACCCCGGATGTTTTATGGGTAACCTGGGATGGCAAACGCGACGACGGCACACAGGTAGCCAACGGTGTTTATTTTTACCGCATACAGGTAGATAAAGATGAAACCGTTTGGGGAAAAGTTTTGGTATTACAATAATATTTAAGAAAATGAAAAACCAGAATATATTTTTGCTCCTCATCTTTT
Source organism: Ignavibacteria bacterium (assembly GCA_027492415.1). Taxonomy (GTDB): domain Bacteria; phylum Bacteroidota; class Ignavibacteria; order Tepidaquicellales; family OLB5; genus OLB5. The sequence goes on along the minus strand of JAPUEV010000128.1, from coordinate 2,421 downwards.
TTGTTTCAATGTTCAGCTTTAACTGTACAAAAGGTAAAAGCGCAGATGAGTATAATACAGTTGTTGAGTTTGAAAAAGGTAAGGTAATTAAATTCCCTGATTTCAGCCTGGAGTATATGGATGAAAGATCTGAAAAGAAATCTTTCCCCAACGGGAATACAATTAACTTCAGGTTTTATGATTTTAAGATATCAAATGAAAAAGATTCAAAAGTTATCAGCTGGTCATTCGGTACAGGTGATATAGCTCCGCTTGATTTTGAGTTTGACGGCAAAAATTATCAGCTGGAAATGTCAAAATCAGAAGCTTTGAACCAGAGATTAAAAAAGAATGAAATTGTCATAGTAAAAAAGTAATTAACCAATGAGATATATCAAAATAATATTGCTCCTTTCTGTCTTAACCATAAGCTCTTACTCCCAGCTGGGAGGGCTGCCCGGCGCTTTCACGCGAATGGGGTTCAATGCCCGCGGCATTTCAATGGGTAATGCTATGACATCAGTTACTTCAGGTGATGTGAACGGTTTCTATAACCCGGCAGTATCATCATTCCAGAATGAACATCTCATCAACGCAAGCTATTCATTCCTTTCGCTGGATAGAAGCCTTAACTTTGTGAGCTATACAAAGAATTTCAAGCTGCCTAAGCAGACTGAAGGCGGCGCGGGTATAACATTTTCATGGATAAATTCAGGTGTAGGCAAAATTGACGGCAGGGATATTGACGGGTTTTCTATTGGCGAGCTATCCACCAGCGAAAATCAGTTCCTCTTTGCTCCATCAATAATGGTATCAGACAAAATATCACTGGGTGTCGGCTTCAAACTCTATTACTCAAAGCTGTATGAAGGTGTTTCTGCAACTTCCTTCGGGTTCGATCTTGGTGGTATTTACAAAGTGAACGATAAAATAAACGTTGGTGTTACAGTTAAGGATATAAATTCAAAGTATGAGTGGAATACCATTGACCTGTACGGGCAGAACGGCAACCAGACCAAGGAAAAATTCCCAAGGCTCTTCACCCTTGGCGTTTCATACCAGCTTCCAAAGAATTTTGGTATTGTATCGGTTGATTATGAAACAAGCAACAAAAAGTCAAATATCATCAGGGTTGGCGCGGAAATAAGCCCGGTAAAGGATATCAATTTCAGGGCAGGAGTTGACAGGTTCGATCTCAGCTCAGAAGATAAAATTGCCGGCGCACGCGCAATGTTCGGTATCGGCTACCAGAGATCATTTTTAAGCTATATAGTTGGGATAGATTATTCATTTGTTATCGAGCCGTATACTCACAATCCGTTCCAGACAATTACGGCTGTTTTTAAGCTTAAATAATACTTATTTTTGTAAACTGAATTTTAAATCATACATATAATTTGCTTAAGTCAATATTAAAATTTTCTGTTATACTTTTAATTGCAGTTACATCTGTTAAAGCGCAGAATGACGGTTCCGGAAATACAGGACTTGCTTTCTTAAAGCTTGGTGTAACCTCACGCGCTGTATCAATGGGTGAGGCAATTGTATCAAATACCACTGATGCGTCTGCTACCAATTATAATCCCGCCGCTTTAATGAGCGGTTTGAACGGTAATCTTGTATTTACACATAATTAACAGGTACTTGGAGTAAGGACAGAATTCATTGCAGGAAAAGTTAAATTTTCTAAGCTTGCCCTTGGTTTCAGCCTTAATAATACATCGGTAGATAAAATACAGGTGCGTGAAATTCCCGGTGAGTCAATTGGTGAGTTCACTGCGCAGAATCTTTCAATAGGCTTATCGCTTGGTTACAAAATGAATGAAAATCTATCCATTGGCATGACAGGCAAGTTCCTTTTCGAAAAGATCTATATTGATAATGCCAGCGGTATTGCGCTAGATCTTGGCGGCTTGTATGTAAAAGATAAATTATCACTCGGGCTTGTATTATCCAATCTTGGCTCTATGAGCGATCTTAAAAACCAGGCAACTAAGCTGCCTTCTGCAGTAAGGCTTGGCGGTTCATATAATTTCGATCTAACAGGCATCAGCAGTAAGCTTACAGTTGGTGTTGATGGCTACAAAGTATTTGATGGCGGCAAGTTCCACGCCAATACAGGCGCTGAGCTGCTGTACAAAGATTTCCTTGCATTAAGGGTCGGTTACCAGTCAGGCTATGAAAATAAATCAATTTCAGCCGGCATTGGCCTGAAGTATAAAGCATTCAGCCTTGATTACGCTTTTGTTCCTTATAAATATTCACTTGGCTCAAGCCATACAATTACAGTTGGCACTAATTTTTAATTCATACTTATACAGGCAGGCAATGAATGGAAGTAGTACAGTACGAAAAAAAATATTTTGATAAATGGGAAGATTTCTGTTCATCATCTTCCAACGGTACAATATTCCACTCGCGTAAATTCTTATCTTACCACTC
>JAPUEV010000127.1 GCA_027492415.1 Ignavibacteria bacterium | reverse complement strand
ATTTTATTACCTCAAGGTTATGCTCAACAACCACAACGGAATTACCCTTTGCAATTAATTCATTAAAACATTTAAGCAGCTTAGATATATCATATAAATGCAGACCCGTTGTAGGCTCATCAAAAATAAACAGCGTCTTTTCGCCAGCCGTCTGGAATGATAAATGGAATGCAAGCTTTATTCTTTGCGCCTCACCGCCTGAAAGCGTAGTAGCTGATTGACCGAGCCTTAAATAACCCAGACCAACTTCATCAAGTATTTTAAGCTTGGATGTTATCCTGGGGAATTCCTTAAAGAATGCGATTGCTTCTGTTATGCTTAATCCCAGCACATCACTAATATTCTTTCCTTTGTATTCGGCTTCCAGAATATCGCTTTTATACCGCTTGCCTTTGCATACATCACACTCCAGGTAAATATCAGCCATGAACTGCATAGCAATCTTTATAACGCCTGAGCCTTCGCAGGTCTCACATCTTCCGCCCGGCACGTTGAATGAAAAATTCCCCGGTGAAAATCCCCGCAGCTTTGAGGCCGGCAGGTTACCGAATACATCACGTATCAGATCGAAGATCTTCATATATGTCACAGGATTTGAACGCGGTGATCTGCCAATCGGTGTCTGATCAACAAGCTCAATTGCATTTATATGCTGATGTCCCAGAATTTCACGGTACTGCCCTATCTTTTCGTTGTAAATTCCTTCAAGCCTTTTTTTAATTGCGCCGTAAAGTATATCGCTTATCAAAGTTGATTTGCCTGAACCGCTTACACCGGTAATACAAACAAATATTCCGAGCGGGATATCAACATTAAGATCTTTAAGATTATTTTCAGATGCTCCGCGAATTGAAATGACATGCCCATTAACTGCTCTTCTTCTTGCGGGAAGATCTATTTTCAGCTTTCCGGTCAGGTATTTTGCTGTCATTGAGTCTTTTGATTTCGCAATATCTTTTATATCGCCGGCATAAACAACTTCGCCGCCAAACTCCCCTGCTTTGGGACCAATATCAATCATGTAATCGCTTGCATTTATCATATCAGGGTCATGCTCTACTACTATTACAGAATTCCCAATATCACGCAGAGATTTCAGGATCTTGATCAGCCTGTCATTATCCCTGGGATGCAATCCCACGCTTGGCTCGTCAAGCACATAAATTGAGCCAACAAGTGATGAACCCAGTGAAGTGGCAAGATTAATCCTTTGGCTTTCGCCGCCGGAAAGTGTACTGGTAAGCCTGTCAAGAGTTAAATAGCCAAGTCCTACTTCATATAAATATTTTAAACGGTTCTGAATTTCTTCGAGTATCCTGCCGGCAATAGCCTGATCGGTTTTGCCAAGCTTAACATCGTTGAAGAAGAAAAAGAGATCTTCGATGTTGCTTTGAACAAGATCTTTGATGGTTTTATCTGCAAACTTAACATACATGGCTTCTTTTCTAAGCCTGGAGCCTTCACACTCAGTACACTTTGTATAAGCACGGTATCGGCTAAGCAGAACGCGGTAATGTATTTTGTAAGCAGCTTCACGCTCAACCATTCTGAAAAATTTGTTAACACCAATAAATTCCCCGATACCTTTATAGACTTTTTCAACTTCTTCTTTGGTCAGGTCCTTAAACGGAACGTGTACACGCAGGTTATGTTTCTTTCCTTCGAAGAGAAGGTCGCTTAAATGCTTGCTGTGTTTTGGAGTTGAGAACGGGTGTATGGCATTCTGAAATATTGATTTATTCTTATCGGGTACTACAAGATTTTCGTCTATATCAATTGTTTCGCCAAAGCCCTGGCATTTGGGGCATGCGCCTATTGGGTTATTGAAGGAGAACATCAGCGGCTCAGGCTCTTCAAACCTGATTCCGTCAGCTTCTAGGTGCATATTGAAAGGGGTTAAATTAAAGCCGTCAGATTCGGTCATAATAAATAAATAGCCTTCACCTTCAACATAAGCCTGCTCTATAGAGCCTGCTATACGCTGAACCTGTTCTTCATCGGATTTATTGAGAGCAAGCCTGTCGGCAATGATCTTTATATCAGAAGCTTTGATCTTTTTGGGGTCGTAACCCTGGTTCAGGTCAATAATATTCTTCCCGTCCCATATCCTGATAAAGCCTTTCTGGATTAAATTTTCAAGCTCCTGTTTAACGGTTTTCTGTTCATGGGCATGCATTGGGAAAAGGATATAAAGACGTGTTTTATCCTCGATAGTATTTATGAATTTCAGGATATCTTCAATTGTATCACGCTTAACTTCTTTGCCTGATACCGGGCTGAAGGTTTTCCCTGCCCTTGAAAACAATAATCTTAAGTAGTCATAAATTTCCGTGGATGTTCCAACGGTACTCCTGGGATTCCGGGTTGTCGTCTTGACTTCAATTGCCATTGATGGGGCTAAGCCGGTAATGGAATCAACATCAGGCTTGTTTATTCTTTCCAGGAACTGTCTTGCATAGGATGACATGCTTTCAATATACCTGCGCTGGCCTTCTGCGTAAATAGTATCAAAAACCAGGGAGGTCTTACCGGAGCCGCTTAGGCCGGTTACAACAACAAACTTGTTATGGGGAATATCAACACTTATATTTTTGAGATTGTTTACCCTTGCGCCTTTTACTGATATGAAGTTTTCGGGCTTAATTTTCTGAGTGGTGGAATCTGTTTCCCTATTTACTGATGTTTTACCGGATTTTTCAGATTTTGAAGATGGTTTCCGGGTTTTAGCTGCAACCGGACTTTTAGCTTTAAGGGATTTAGTCTTATTATTTGAAACTACTTTTTTTATTGCTTTTATTGGCATTTAGAAATGATTTAACTACAAAAATCGCAATAAAAATCCCAAGATAAAATGAAGAAAACGGGTTGTTGACGGTACTTAACAGATTATTTGCAAAATAATCTTTTGATTTTGAGAGATTTTGGCTGCAATTTGTACTCTTTTTAAAGGATATTTAATTAAATGACCTATGTCATTCCGTTAATTTGAAATAAATGCTATTTTTACATAGTACTTCAAGGAATTATGCTATTTGGTGCCTTGAAAATTAATTGACAAAAGGCTATATTAGTAGCTAAAT
>JAPUEV010000126.1 GCA_027492415.1 Ignavibacteria bacterium | reverse complement strand
ATTCAACCGGGAGGCAGAAAATATTATTATGCTGATGCTAACTGTAATTTTCCAGGCTACATATAACATCAATACACTATCCGCTTCGTTTAACGTTAAAGCTGAATATAATATCATTAATGACCTGCTCTTAGCATTTGACCTGGAAGGGTTTACTGAAAAGCTCAGGAGTATAGCTCACCCCAAAGCAAGTATTGCGGAGTTATATTACAGCCTGCTTCAGCTTATAAGGAAGCCTGAAAATACTAACGGGTATTTTAAAGTTAAGGGTATGCTTCCGGAGCTTGTAAATGAGCTTAACAGGCAGGATATTTATAACATAATAGCTGCATTAAGATCATATTGTGTGCAGCGTGAGCTTGAAGGCAAAAGTGAATTTTCTTCTGAAAGATTTGAGCTTAATAAGCTTTCACTCAGTCTTGATGCTTACTCGTTTTCGGAACAGCGTTACATGCAGTTCAATGATTTCAGGAACTTTCTTTATGCTGCGCTTTTCTTTAAAGAGTATGAATGGGCAGACAATTTTATTAAGGAGTATTCGCTTAAGCTGCAGCCTGAACTGCGTGAAAATGCAGTAATGCTGGCAAAGGCATCCGTGGCATTCAGCAGGGGAGATCTTGAAACATCGAGAAAATGCCTTGCCAAAGTAAAGCCTGACTCGCTTTATTTTAAGCATGATGTAAAAAGAATGGAGCTTGTTATCTGTTTTGAGAACGGGGAATACTCTGCTGCAATAGAAAAGATCGATTCATACAAGCATTTTTTAAAAAGCAATAAAGGTGTTTCTGAGTTAAGAAAAGATGCTGTATGGAACTTCCTTAATATTGCAATGGATATTGTTAAGCTGAGGATAGGTGAGAGCAGGAAGTCACCGGCAGCATTGCTTAAAACCCTGGATACAATCAAGCCGCTTGCCAATAAAGCATGGGTAAAGAAAAAAATTGAAGAGCTTTCAGCCTGACAAATATTTGCAATAATTACTCAATTATCATTTCAACAAAGTGACCTTCATCTGTATTGAAATCAAGCACCTTGCCCCCGGTACCGCTTTCAATGGCCTGCTTCAGTACAGTTAAATCCATTTCCTTAACACCGTGGACTTTCACGGGCAGCTTACCCGTAGCTTTCATGATTGCTTTTGCAAAACGAAGCGGAATAGAGAAATTAACTTTTTTCTTACCTTCTTTAAGTACATTTATCTTAAGATTCTTATCATTGATGGAAGTGTGTGTAACTGCTTTTTCTTCCTTTACGGCATCTATCAGGTCAGATGCCTGGTCTGAATTTATTTTTCCGTCCTCAAGAAGCTTTAAGATCCGTTTTATATCTTCACTCATTCTATTTACCTCTTATTGATTTTTACTTTCATTTATTTTCTTTACTGCTTCTTCCGGTGATATTTCGCCGCGCTCAAGCTGATCAATAACTGAGCCTGATGACCCCTGTTTATCTTCTTCGATATTATATCCAAATGCTTTAATCAGGTCATTCAGCTTTGCCTTAACGGTTGGATAAGAAATTCCCATTTCCTTTTCAATATCCTTAATGCTGCCCCTGTTCTTTATGAATATCTCAGCAAATGCAAGCTGCTCTCCGCTTAACTGGTCAAACTTTGAAAGCGAAAAGTCATTTTCAATAACCGTACCGCATGTATTGCAGCTAAGGCGAGTTGCCTTTAAAGCCGAAGAGCATACCGGGCAGTTATTTATCATTTTATAGGTCATAATTTTTTATTTTTCAAATATAAATTAATTTATTAATAAAATCAATAATTAAATTGATATTATTAATATTATATCTAATATATATTAATTAAATTGATGTAAACTTTGATTTAATTGAATTAATTATTATTTTTGAATTTATTTTATAAATATTTTTTCTTGACAAATCGAATCTTACGTATTATATTCGTAAAGTACTTTAAAAAACAAAGTAGATTTTTGCTTAAAAATAACCAAAATTAATGAATTCCCGAAATAAGATAATTGAAGTTAAGAACCTGGTGAAGAAATACGATGACCTTACTGCGGTTAATGATATTTCTTTTGATGTATACGAAGGAGAGATTTTCGGGCTGCTTGGACCAAACGGGGCAGGCAAAACCACAACCCTTGAAATAATTGAAACATTGCGCGAACAGACCTCAGGCGAGGTGCTGGTTGAGGGGCTTTCAGTTACAAAGAACAGAAATGATGTAAAGAAGATCATTGGTGTTCAGCTGCAGCAGTCAGGTTTTTATCCTAATCTGACATTAATTGAGCTCATCAAATTATTTGCCGGCCTTTATAATACCGATACTGATCCCATGAAAATACTGGCGATGGTTGGCTTAACTGAAAAAGCAAAGGCAATATATAAAAATTTAAGCGGCGGACAGAAACAAAGATTTGCAGTTGCTACAACAATTATTAATAAGCCTAAGGTTGTTTTCCTTGATGAGCCTACCACCGGACTTGACCCGCAGGCAAGAAGAAATTTGTGGGAGCTTATTCAGAATATCAGGGATACGGGCTCAACGGTTATGCTTACAACCCATTATATGGATGAAGCCGAAAAGCTTTGCGACAGGGTCGGCATAATTGACCTGGGAAAAGTAATAGAGCTTGATACTCCGAATAATCTTATTGATAACCTGCTGGCAAAAGGTTTCACGCGTGAAGAAAAACTGAAACATGCTTCGCTTGAAGATGTATTTATTCACCTTACGGGAAAGGAATTAAGAGATGAGTGATAATAAAAAATACAGCCAGCTAAGGGCAACACTTTCAATTACAAAAGGCAGCCTGCGCTCAATAGTGCGTAATCCTTCAAGCGTGATATTCACATTACTCTTTCCACTGATTTTCATTATAGTCTTCGGCTTTATAGGCGGCGGCGGTTCCGCCAGGTTTGATATTGGTTTCTACAGTACTAGCAGTAACAATAATCCCTTATTCCAGCAGCTGATTACTGTAGAGAATTTTAAGATAGAGCAGGACCAAACCGATAATGCGCTTGATACAAAGCTTGAAAAAGGCGAAATAGACGCTATATTTAAAATTTTTAAGAATCCGAAGGGAACATTGCCTGAAAACGTTATTCAAAGTAAAACCAACA
>JAPUEV010000125.1 GCA_027492415.1 Ignavibacteria bacterium | reverse complement strand
ATTGAGACTCTTGACAGGCATGCCCGGAAATTATTTACTTACGACGTTAATACAAAGGAAGTAAAGGAAATATACTCCGAAAGTGACCCTGCATGGTTTGAAAGGCACTCAAACAGTACAATGTTCATAGATAGTATTTATGTAATGTTCGAATCTGAAATATCGGGTTACAATAATCTTTACAAGGTTAAAACTGATGGCTCAGATCTTACTTCGGTTGCAGGCGGTCCGTTCACAATACTTGAATCAGTTGCCGATACAAAAAAAGGTAAGGTGTATTTTTCTGCAAATGCTGAAGTGCCTTATGATTACAATATTTATTCAGCTGAGCTTTCCGGCGGAAATATCACACAGCTTACAAAAGATCACGGTGATATAGAAGATATGAAGATATCACAGGATGGAAATTATATTTTCTATTCACATTCTTATATAAATAAGCCAAATGAGCTTTATTCACTAAACCTTTCAACCGGCGAGGTAAAGCAGATAACCAATACAATTTCACCAAAGTTTACTGCAATTGATTGGAATTTACCTGAGGTAATAACATTCAATAATGAAGAAGACGGACAGTTGATATATGGGTTCGTTTACAAGCCTAAGAACTTTAACCCAAAGAAGAAATATCCGCTCATTTGTTTTGTTCACGGCGCCGGGTATTTGCAGAATGTAACCAATGGCTTTTCGCCATACCGTGATAATTTTATGGTTGATACATATCTTACCCAGAAGGATTTTGTTATTCTTGATATTGATTACCGCGGCAGTCTTGGTTACGGCAAAGAGTTCCGCAATAAGACTTACCGCAATCTTGGATACTGGGAAGTTTCAGATTACATCAGCGGTGTGAATTACCTGGATTCAAAAGGCTACATAAATAAAGAAAAGGTAGGTATGTACGGCGGCAGTTACGGCGGATTTACAACACTCATGGCTTTATTCCGTCACCCTGAAATGTTCAAAGCGGGGGTTTCGCTCAGGGCGGTATCAAACTGGAAGAATTATTATTACAGCAATAAATGGTTCACACTTGGCAGGCTTGGCGATCTTGACAGTGCAGGAATTGAGGAATATTATGATATATCATCACCTATTACATACGCAGAAAACCTGCAGGGACATTTGCTTATGACGCATGGTATGCTTGATGATAATGTTTTTTTTCAGGATATGGTTCAGTTAACGCAAAAGCTTATTGATAACAAAAAAGATTTTGAAGTAATGATATATCCGAAGGAGAATCACGGCTTCTACAGGCAAACAAGCTGGCTGGATCAGTACAAGCGCATAACCGGCTGGTTTGAGAAGTATTTGAAATGAAATGATTTCACCACTAAGGCGCTAAGAACACTAAGATATTTAAGAAGTTATCAATTTAAATATAATTATTTTAATAATGTTTCTAATCAACAGAACACCAAATTGTATAAGTGTTAAAAAAAGCTTTTATATCAATCTTTAACGCTTCAAAATAAATCATTATATTTACGAAACCATTTTAGCTTTTTAAGCGTCTTATTAGATATACACGCCCTCGGAGTATATCTATCCTTTGGGTGTAATATTATACCGTCAGACTAATCTAAAATATATATAAATCATAAAAAACCTACAAAAAATGAAAAAATCAGGCATTTTTCTTTCATTATTACTATTATTATTCGCTGTATCGGGTATAAAAAGCCAGACAGTGGATGAAGTTATCGATAACCATGTAAAAGCTATTGGCGGAATGGATAAGCTGATGGCAATAAAATCAGTTCGTTTTACAGGAAAATTTTCAGGCGGCGGATTTGAAGTGCCGGTTGTAATGACATTAAAACGCAAAGATAAGATGAGAATGGATATTACTTTCCAGGGAAATTCACAGATACAGGCATTTGACGGCACAACAGCATGGGGAACAAACCCGTTTGCAGGCAAAAAGGATGCTGAGAAGATGCCTAAGGAAGCCGAAAAACAAATGAAGAACCAGTCTGATATTGAAGGCGCGCTGGTAAATTACAAAGATAAAGGCTACAAAGCTGAGCTGATGGGCAAAGAAGATATGGAAGGCTCTGAAGTATATAAAATAAAATTAACAGATAAAGATGGTGATGTAACTAATTATTATCTTGATGCAACATCATACCTGATACTTAAGGAAACATCAAAGAGAAAGATCAAGGAAAAAGAAATAAGCTCAGAAACACTTTACGGCAATTATCAGCAGATCGAAGGAATTACATTCCCTATGTCGCTTGAATTCCGCGAAGCCGGCAGCCAGGACGGACAAAAAGGCGTAATGGAAAAAGTTGAGCTGAATATTGAGGTCGATGATTCATATTTTACAATGCCTGAGCCAACCAAGTAATATAAACTTAAAACTATAACGCAGAGTAATTTCACTCTGCGTTTTTTATAAATTGCATAACCTAATACAGATCACAAATGAAAGTTTCTAAAGTTTTATTAACAGGATTACTTTTTTCTGCATTATTATTAATATCAGCCCGCGGGTTTTCACAGGTTAAAGTCACCTCTGCATTATTTGGCGCATTGACCTCGAGGCAGATAGGACCTGCACCTATGAGCGGAAGGATAACTGCAATTGATGCAGTTAATTCAGACCCCAGGATAATGTATATAGGCGCAGCAGGCGGCGGTGTATGGAAAACCATAAACGGAGGCTCTGTATTTAAATCTGTGTTTGATAAATACGCCCAGTCAATTGGTGCAATAACCATTGACCAGAAAAACCCTAATGTTGTGTGGGTTGGTACGGGTGAATCAAACATGAGAAACAGTGTAACTATTGGCGATGGCCTATACATGACAGATGATGGCGGTGATAACTGGAAAAAAGTGGGACTGGATAAGACCAATCATATCGCAAAAATTGTAATAGATCCTTCAAACAGTAATATTGTTTATGTAGCGGCACCGGGTCCCTTATGGGGTGATAGCGAAGACCGTGGCTTATATAAAACCACGGATGGCGGCACTACATGGGAAAAAGTACTTTATATTGACGAAAAAACAGGATGCGCGGATATTGTTATGGATCCCAAAAATCCTAAAATACTATATGCCTCTATGTGGCAGTTCCGCAGAAAACC
>JAPUEV010000124.1 GCA_027492415.1 Ignavibacteria bacterium | reverse complement strand
AAGCAATTATGCCGCAATTGATGTTGATATCAGACAGAACAGGCTACAGGAAAAAAGAAGTGAGATTCTTGCAGCTGAGAACAAAATACAGCAGCTGAATTATTTAAAGAATGAAACAAACAAACAAATTACCCATTACAAGAACGAGAACGATGAGTTAACTGCTTCCAATAAAGAGCTTTCAGATAAAATGGATTCGCTCATTTTAGAAATTGAAACAGCAGAGAACAATAAATACCAGCGGGAAAAAGAGCTTGAGCATTTTACCACAGAGCTTGAAAACCTTGCTGATAAGCTGACATCTCAGCGTGAAGAGTATAATTCGTTCAATATTGAGATCACAAAAGTAAGAGCAGAGCTTTCAAACCTTGATAATGAGCATTACAGGACAGATGAAAATATTAAATCCAGAAGAAACAGCATAGAAGCAAGGACACTGGAATGCAATGAATATGAAACTGAAATAAAAAAGCTGCATTCGGAAGTTGAATCGATTAATCCGGACGGAACTGTGAACGGAAACAAGCCTAAATTAAAGCTTCTTGAAACTGAAAAAGCAGGAATTGAATCAGATTTCAGCCTTGTGAGAAGTGAATACGAAGTTAAGCGCTCACTGGTTGATAAAGTTGAGCACGAACAGAAAACACTGCGTACCGGAAGGGATAACATCATCGATTTTATCCACAAAAATGAAATGCAGCTTACAAAAGACAGGCTGGAAATTAAAGAGCATAAAGATAAGATCCGTGAAGAATACGAGCTTGAAATTGAATACACAAACTACGAAGATTCAGTGGATTTCGATCTTGTCAGGGCTAAAGCGGAAGTAGACAGGCTAAAGAATAAATTAAGAACACTCGGCGGTTCCGGTCAATTAGAGCTTAACTTATATGAACAGGAAAAGCAGGAGCTTGAAAAGCTTTCAGAGGAAAGAAATGACCTTGTAAAAGCTGAACAGGACCTTATCAATTTAATTGACGAGATAAATAAAACCGCTCAGAATAAATTCACGGAAACATTTGAGCAAATAAGGCAGAATTTTATGGCAATTTTCAAGGAACTGTTCCTTGAAGGTGATGAATCAGACTTAAGGCTTGTTATCGATCCTGATAATCCTGACCCGCTTGATGCAAAAATAGATATTATAGCAAAACCAAGAGGCAAGAGACCACAGCTTATAGATCTGCTCTCAGGCGGAGAAAAAACATTGACAGCTATTGCGCTGCTATTTGCCATTTACCAGGTAAAGCCATCACCATTCTGTATCCTTGATGAGGTTGATGCGCCGCTTGATGATGCTAACATTGACCGCTTTATAAAGATCATACGCAAATTCGCAGAGCAAACCCAGTTCATAATTGTAACACACAATAAACGCACAATGGAATCAGCCGATTCAATGTACGGTGTAACTATGGCTGAACAGGGAATTTCAACTATTGTAAATGTAAAGTTCAACGATCAGAAAATAGCTTCATAATTCATAATAATATATTCGCATTTTCTATACTTCACGCTATGCCCTCTTAATTAATTAATCGTTAAATTAACGGCATCACTATATAAACTAATTATATGACAAACGAACAAAAGCAGTTCCTGGTTAACCTGGTTAACACACCAGCCCCATCCGGCTTTGAAGAACCCGTTCAAAAGATCTGGAAAGAAGAAGTTGAAAAATTCTGCCCTGACATAAAAAAAGATATCCATGGAAATTTAACGGCAACATTAAACCCCGGGAAAGACCGGTCAATTATGATTGTCGGACATTCCGATGAGATCGGTTTGATAATAAATTACATCAATGATGATGGTTTTATATATGTAAGGCCAATTGGCGGAGTTGACCCCACAATTTTGGCTTCACACAAAGCAAGGATACTTACAAAAAAAGGTCCTGTAACAGCAGTCATAGGCAGAACCTCTCTTCACCTGTTAACAAATGCACAGCGTGATAAAAAGCTTGAAATGCACGATATCTGGCTTGATATCGGCGCAAAGAACAGGAAAGATGCGGAAAAATATGTTTCTATCGGTGACCCGGTTGTTTTTGGCGGTGATTTTGAAGAAATGACAAACGGCACAGCCACATCAAGATGCTGGGATAACAGAATAGGTGTTTATATAGGAGCAGAAACATTAAGAAAGCTCTCCAAAGTTAAAAACCTGAAAAATACCGTGTACGGAGTTTCTTCAGTTCAGGAAGAAACCGGTGTTTGGGGGGCGGGGAATCCTGCCTATAATTTCCAGCCGAATGCTGCAATCGCAATTGATGTTATTCCATGCTCAGACCAGCCTGAAATTCCAAAAGAAAGATTTGGGGTAACAAAGCTTGCCATGGGACCTGTTATCACACGCGGAGTAAGATGCAATAACAAGCTTGCCGATGAACTGATTACCATTGCCGGTAAAATAAAAATGAAAGTTCAGATAGATGTGGATTACGGTCATACATGGACAGATGCTGACCCCATATCTCAATCAAGAGGCGGTGTAGCAATTGGTGTTGTTTCAGTAGCCACAAGGTACTTGCATTCATCAGTTGAAACATTAAGCCTTAAAGATATAGACCAAACCGTTGACCTGCTTGCTGAATATATCGCAAAATCAAAGCTGGAATATTGAGCCGGTATATAATTAACATTAACATTTTTAAAATATAAATATAAAATTCAAAGAAGGAATCAATTAAGAAATGGCAGAAGAACAGACAACAGCATCAGGATTGAAATATACAGATGAGACCGAAGGAACAGGAGAATCACCAAAAGCTGGCCAGACTGTCACAGTACATTATACAGGCACACTGCCTGACGGCAAAAAATTTGATAGTTCACTCGACCGTAACCAGCCTTTTTCATTTACAATCGGCATCGGACAGGTTATCAAAGGCTGGGATGAAGGCGTAATGACAATGAAGGTAGGAGGAAAGCGCAAGCTCGTAATTCCGCCTGATTTAGGCTATGGTTCACGCGGTGCAGGAGGAGTAATTCCAGGCAATGCAACCTTACATTTTGATGTTGAATTAATAAGTATTAAATAATTTTTATTTTTGAACCGGCGGCAAATTGCTGCCGGTTCAAGTATTTACTTTCTTCTTTTTTAAGCTA
>JAPUEV010000123.1 GCA_027492415.1 Ignavibacteria bacterium | reverse complement strand
TTCTTTCACCATAGCCAATTGGCACATGTGTTCTGTCAGTAAATGAAATACTTCCAAAGAACTGTGTTAATACTTCAGCGCAACCGCCTGAAACTGTTGAGTGTCCGGATGGATACTCAGGGAAAGAAGGTGTCTGAATATATGCATAGAAATCATTTCTGATCCAGTCCCTGATATATGATTCCGGTCTTAACAAATTTTTATCAAATTTTTCTTTCCAGCATACAATAAAACAATCTCTGCCAACAATACCTAGTTTACAATATAACTCTACTGCCCTGTCTAACTTCAAGCCTTTATCCTGCGCAACTCCAAGCCCTATCATCATCCAATGACCCGGGGGCGTACCTGTTCTTATCTTATCATTCCAGTAAACAGCAGTATTCTTCTGATCCTCTGTAAGATTTGCAGCAATATCACTTACCTGTATTGCATCATCATAATAAACATTACCCGGTATCGAATCAAATTGTTCATTGTAATGAATGATGCACGATTCCAGGTCCGGTATAGCCATAGGTCTGATCATTCCCCAAAACGGTTCGGTAGGTCTATCTCCGGGGTTCAGCGGTTCCCAGAATGCCCTGTTTTGAGATCTGGGAGGAATTACATATGTCATTGTTCTGGTATCCCTGTATTTATCCGTAGAAGCCCATTCAAGAATTTTATCAGCTATAGCAATACCATAACTTGCAGAACGATCTGCAATTTCCTGTCCAACAATTGATTTTCTTTCTTCATACTGGGAATTATACAGGCTCGTAACCAGGACATCTGAGCTGGTAAATAAAGTATCAATAACCTTTTTAGTCAGCTTCTGGCTTGTTGCAGCAAGTACAGTGGGCCAGTCATAAATAGAATCCTGCTGAATTTGAGGCATTTGGGGCATTTCATTTAATTGTCCTGAAAGTGATCTGCTGTTCGGAATTCCGTTTCTTATTGCTTCATACATACCAACGCCAACATAACTGAATGTACGTGAACATTTTGGAGGATTAGGCTGCTGATCCGACATTATTCTGTATAGTGTTTTAACCCAGTCATCCGCATATTTTGAATCCATTGTTGTGGCAGTTGGAGATGGATTGACCGGGGTATTGTTAACTATTGTATCATTAGAACAGCCAACAATCAGAACTATTAATGTTATAGATAATATAAAAATATTTTTCATTTATTGTATTGTTTATACTTATTTAGATAATATCATTTTTTTTGTTTCTGTGAATTTATCTGTTTTTAGCAAATAGAAATAAATTCCGCTTGAATACTGTGCCGCATTGAAATCAACGGAATATTTACCGGCTGTTAGCTGCTGGTTCACCAGTACAGATACTTCCCTGCCGTTAATATCAAAAACCCTGAGATTTACAATACCTGTTTCAGGCAAAGAAAATTCGATCTTTGTAGACGGGTTAAAAGGATTGGGATAATTCTGCTTAAGATCATAACTTGAAGGTATTTCTGATGATATTGGATTGATACCTATCACACCGCTTCCTTCAAGTAAATTGTACAGCCTGTTAGCCTGTAAATTAAATACCGTTTCAGAAAGTCCGTTTGGCCATTTCACGTTTACTGAATCAGCCTGACTGGAAGACCCAATACCAAATATCAGTACAACATCATCACTTGATAAATAACTGTTGCCTGCCAGTATAACCTGCCTGTTCATAATACCGCCGCTATAGGATGTAACTATTGAACCAATTGCATCTTTATTACTCTGAACCCCGGTACATTTGATCTTTATCCAGTTATTACTGCCGCCTGAATTTTTATAAACTTTGGCATTTGAATCAGAAAGTATAACGAACAGGTCAGCATATCCGTCTGAATTAAAGTCACATACGGCTGATCCATGGCTTTTAGCGCTGTCTCTTATACCAATATTGAAACCCGTATTTGTAAATGTATTATTACCGTTATTTCTCAACAATGCGTCACACATATCTATACCGGAAGATGCAGCAGCAAAAATATCGCACCACCCGTCATTATCATAATCAAAAAAATTATTGCCCCAGCATTCCTTGTTCACTTTGGTCCCGGTTGCACCTGCAACATTTGTAAATGTGCCGTTACCATTATTTCTGTAAAGCAGATTGCCCCCGACACCTGTGGTTACGTCAGCAGATATATACATATCAAGCCAGCCGTCATGGTTAAAATCACCAACAGATATTCCCATAGCATCCGCAAATGCCTGCGTACCTGAAGCATAAGTTACGTCAGAAAATGTAAGGTCACCGTTATTTTTGAATAATGTACTGCGCTGAGTTTTATCGTTAGCTATGTATATATCCTGCCATCCATCCATATTGTAATCAAACATAACAATCACAAGCGGTTTTTTAGCAGTACTATCCCTTACTCCTGCTGAAAGTGCAATATCAGTAAATGTTCCGTTTCCGTTGTTTTTAAAAAGCATGTTCCATTGATTTCCCTGACCTTCTATGTTACCGTAATTCCCAACATAAAGATCAAGAAATCCGTCTTTATTAATATCACCCCACGATGCCGTTGTTGATTGATAATTAATGTTCGGCATACCTACCCCGGCCGTTGAAGTTACATCGGTAAACGTATTATTACCGTTATTTCTGTATAAACGGTTACCCGAATACCAGCTTGTAAGATAAACATCTCTCCAGCCATCGTTGTTATAATCTCCCCATACTACAGATTTTAATGCATCCCCTGAAAAATCTATTCCTGAAGATCCTGTAATATCAGTGAATATACCGTTATCATTTCTGAAGACCTTATAGCTTGTACTTGTTGCTACAATACAGTCAGGATCATTGTCATTATCAAAATCACTAAACCCAATACCTCCGCCGGGAATATAAAAGAACCTGTCATTATATGTACATTGCAGCCCGACCTGGCTTGCTACGTTCGTAAATGTCTGCGATTTTGTTATTGAAAGACAAAATACTAATATAATGCTGAAAAGTAATATTTTTACTTTCATAATTGCTCCTAAAAAGAAAAATTTGAAATTTATTTGTGGAATTATAATGGTTTAAATAAAATATTACAATACATTAAAGTAAACAAAACAGCCTCAAAATGGTAACATTTTGAGGCTTTTCAAAAGAAAATCTTACTTTA
>JAPUEV010000122.1:13767-24440 GCA_027492415.1 Ignavibacteria bacterium | reverse complement strand
AGCTTAAATATTCCACTATTGATAATTTGTCATAAATTTGCTCTAAACAAAATTCTAAGACGGGGATTTATAAATTTCTGTCTCAACATAATTGTAAATCAATCTGTATCTAAAAGAACCAATCTCACCCAACATTCTTAAACCTTCTGTGGAACCATAACCAGTGATCCGGTTTTTGTGCAATATATCCCGCAAGCTGATCAGTATGCGCCTGAGTTAAAGCTTTAATATTTTCATCATTTGCATCCTTATACATTGAAGTATCGATTTCATGAAGCTTAAGCTTATATGTGCCATCGGAGTTCCGGGTGGATACGCCAAATAACACTGCTGCCCCGGTTTTAATTGCGATCTTAGCGGTACCTTCAAAGGTCGGAACATCCTTCACAAAGAAATTTACCTTAACATTTTCTTTAGGTGCAGCCTGGTCACCCAGCATAGCAACCATACCGTTATTTTTTAGTGCAGTTAATATATCACGCAGTGAATTCCTCATATCTATCATTTTATTTCCGCCTGAGGAACGTATTTCTTCTATACCATCATTAACGCGCTTGTTAGTTTGTTCTTTCACTACAACATTCAGCGGAATGCCGATAAGCTTTGGCACTCCGTAAGCGGTAAGCTCCCAGTTGCCAAAATGCCCGCTTATGAAGATCAATCCTTTGCCAGCTTTTAATTTTTCACTGATAAGCTCATTGTTTTCAACCTGTAACAGTTTTGCAAGCTTTTCATTGGATAGTTTACCCATAAAAAAGAACTCGGCAATAACAGTGATCACGTTAACATAACAGCCTTTAACTATAGCTTTTATCTCTGCATCTTTTTTTCCGGGGAATGCAAGCTTTAAATTATCAATTGCGGTTTTTTTTCGTATGGGGATTACATAATAAAAGAGCTTCCCTTTTAACCTTGCTGCAAACTGTATAAGCCGCAGAGGAAATAAAGGAATAATTACCCTTAGCATAACAAACAAAACGTAAACAAGGAAATCCATTTATAACTTAAATTTTTCAGCTAAAACCTTAATTCTTGTTAACAAAACTAACCAAAAATCATACATATAGCAATTAAATATACTTATCCATAAAGTCAGCTGTTAGTATAGTTTTTTTGAGCCGCGTATGACTAAAAATGACTATAATAAGCATTTGTGAATTAGTATATTTGTATCTTATACCATAAAAAATCATGAAATACAGACAGCTTGGTAAGTACGGCATCAGACTCTCTTCAGTTGGGATCGGCAGCTGGCTTACATACGGAATGTCAATTGAAGATAAAACAGCCTTAAATTGCATAAAAACAGCAATTGATAACGGCATTATTTTCTTTGATACAGCCGATATTTATAATAAAGGTGAAGCAGAGCTATCCTTAGGCAGGATATTTTTTGATGAGCTTAAGATAAAAAGAGAAGATGTAGTAATAGCATCAAAATGTTTCTGGCCTATGTCGCAAAATCCAAATGACCAGGGGCTCTCACGCAAGCATGTATTTGAATCAGTCCATAAATCATTAATAAGATTAAAAACGGATTATATAGATAGTTACCAGTGCCACAGGCATGACCCCTATCCCCCGATGGAAGAAATTTGCCGTTCATTTCATGATCTTATTCAGCAGGGTAAGCTTTTATACTGGGGTGTCAGCGAGTGGCTTGCAGAAAATATCGATGAAGCAAATGCAGTCTGCGAAAAACATAATCTTCACCGGCCGGTCAGCAACCAGCCGCAATACAGCATCATCCGACCGCAAATTGAAACCAACGGTGTAATGAATTCATGCGAAAAATACGGAATGGGTGAGGTAGTTTGGTCACCCCTGGCGCAGGGACTGCTCTCAGGCAAATATTCCGGAGGTAAAGTACCGGCCGATTCACGCGCTGCAAATGATAAAGTTAATCATTTTATCAAAGAAAGTGTAAGCGATAAAAAGCTTCTTGCACAGGTAGATAAATTTGCTGAGCTGGCGCGCAGTATAGATGCAACTCCTTCGCAGCTTGCGCTTGCCTGGTGTTTAAGGAAAAGCAATATTACAAGCACAATAACAAGTGCATCAAAGCCTGAACAGGTCATTGAAAACTGCGGTGCTGCAGAAATTGATTTTTCACCGGCGCTTGAACAGCAGGTAAAGGAGATATTCCGTTAAATGAAGCTGGCAGTAATAGGTGAGCCGTGTATGGATTATATTCACAGGGGTGATGAGACTACCTCTAAACAGTTTGGCGGTATTTTATATTCTCTGGTCTCGCTGGCAGTTCTTTCAAAAGGCAATGCAACAGTATACCCGGTTATGAATCTTGGCGATGATGAATATGAAAACGTTACGGAATTCTTAAGTAAGTTCAGCAATATTGATACAGGCTTTATAAAAAAAACAAACCACAGAACACGGATTGTAAATCTTTTTTATAAGGATAAAAACTCTGTGCTGAATATATCCACAAAAAAAACATATGACAGGGAAGAAAATTCAACTGACCCTACCCTACCTGTGGAATTTGACCAGGTAAAGGACCTGCTTCCTTCGCTTGACGGCATCCTGGTTAACATGGTTTCAGGTGTCGATCTTTCTCTTGATGCATTAAAGAATATCAGGAATAATTTTAAAGGTTATATGCACATGGATCTTCATAACCTAGTAATGCAGACCTTCCCTGACGGCACAAGAAAACAGATGCCTGTAAAAGACTGGCATAGCTGGGTTTCACAGCCCGATACACTTCAAATGAATGAATCAGAGCTATCAATTGTAACAGGTGATAATGTAACGGAATACGAAACTGCAGAAAAAATCTTAAAAAGCGGAAATGTAAGCTCGCTTGTTGTCACACGCGGCAGGTCAGGTGTCAGCATGTACAGGCTTGTGAATAAAGAAAATGCCGGTGAAAAATATTACGACCTTGATAAAACAGATTTTGCAAGGATCGACAGTCCTCAATTTATTGATTCAACCGGGTGCGGTGATGTTTTTGCTGCAGGATTTTTCTATAAGAATGCTGAATTCAACAGGAAAGACCAGCACCTGGCATTGAACTTTGCCAATAAAATGGCAAGCTTAAATGCCTCGCTTCACGGTGTCGAAGATCTGTATAAACTGAATAATTAAAAAAATTTAATATTACTCACCTTCCCCTTAGGGGAGGGCAGGGTGGGGTGTAAATGAAACAACCGAAAAAAATACTGGTAACCGGCTCCAACGGGCTGCTTGGACAGAAAACCACGGAGATATTCAGGCATGAATCAGCCCATGAGCTGATATTAACTGACCTGCACGATAACGCTTTTGATTCCAAAGGCTTTGATTACTTCCCTATGGATATTACTAAAAAGGAAGAAGTGAAGGAAGCGGTTAAAAAGTATATGCCCGATATTATCATTAATACTGCGGCTTACACCAATGTTGATGGCTGTGAAACAGACCGTGAAATGAGCTGGAAGGTTAATGTTGATGCAGTGAAACATTTCATAATTGCATCAAGAATAAATTCTTCTAAAGTCATTCATATTTCAACTGATTATATATTTGACGGTAAATCAGGCAATTACAGCGAAACCTCAAAGCCTAATCCTTTAAGCTATTACGGAAAAAGCAAGCTTGCAAGCGAAAATGCACTGGTCACAAGCGGTATCGATTTTGCTATAATCCGCCCGATGATAATTTACGGTACAGGCAAGAACCTGAGGCCTAATTTTGCTATCTGGCTTATCAACATGCTTTCTGAAAAGAACCAGGTTACAATTGTTGATGACCAGTTTGGTATGCCAACAATAGTTGATGATCTTGGCTGGGCTTTGGTCAAAATGGTTGATCTCGGTAAATCAGGCATTTACAATATCTGCGGAAGTGAATATTTAAGCAGGTATGAATTTGCTGTAAAGCTCGCAGAGATATTCGGGTTCAACGAGAACCTGATTAAGCCTATCAAAACAAGCGATCTTAACCAGGCTGCCGCAAGGCCAATGAACTCAAGCTTTATACTGCTTAAGGCTGAAACAGATCTTGACCTGAAAACACTGAATGTAACCGAAGGCCTGAACCTGCTGAAAGTTCAGCTAGGATTGTAAAATTATATGAGTTTTAACTCTATTATGTTTTGTAAAATAACCATACCCTCTAAAGACCTATTAGTCTGTTGAAAAATTTTATTGACAGCTTTTTAATTCGTAATTTTTAATTCTTAATTGCTATAATTATGTTAGATCTAAAAATAATACGCGATAATCCCGAACTGATGAAGCAAAAGCTTGAAGCCCGTAATATGGCATCAGATAATATTGATAAGATTCTCGCTCTTGATATCAAACGCAGGGAGTTTATCGGTGAAGTTGAAAAACTGAAAAGCCTGCGCAACAACGTATCTCAGGAAATTGCGAAGATGAAAAAAGAAGGTGCAAATGCAGATGATAAAATTACGGATATGAAGAAAGTTTCCGATGATATCAAAGCAATTGATGATAAGCTTGCAGAAGCCGAAAAAGATATTGACAGAATTTTGCGTGATATCCCGAATATTGCAGAAGATACAGTTCCTTTGGGCAGGTCAAGTGATGATAATGTAGAGTTCAGAATATCAGGCGAAAAGGCAACCGGTGATTTTAAATATCTTGATCATGTTGAGCTTGGCAAAAAGCTTGATATACTTGATTTCGGCACTGGCGCTAAAATTTCAGGCAGCGGCTTTCCGTTTTATAAAGGCAAAGGCGCTATGCTTGAACGCGCTTTGATAAACTTTATGCTGGATACTCATAAAGGGAACGGCTACACTGAAGTAGGTGTGCCTTACCTTGTGAACCGTGAATCAATGGAAGCTGCCGAAAAAGTACCCAAGTTTGAAGAAGATATGTACCGCACAGATCCGGATGACCTGTTTGCGATCCCCACAGCGGAAGTACCGATCGTGAATATTCACAGGGATGAAGTTATGGATATAAAATCACTGCCCGTTAAATACTGCGGCTATACTGCATGTTTCCGCCGGGAAGCCGGAAGCTACGGAAAAGATACAAAAGGCTTTCTAAGGGTTCACCAGTTCAATAAAGTTGAGCTTATAAATTTCTGCCTGCCTGAGGAGTCCTATGCGCAGATGGAAGAAATGCTGGGACATGCCTGCGGAATACTTGATGCGCTCAATATCCATTACCGCGTTGTTAATGTTTGCACCGGCGATATGGGTTTTGCTGCCGGCAAACAGTATGATATTGAAGTATGGTCACCGGCTGAGGCTAAATGGCTTGAAGCATCAAGCGTAAGCAATTGCACCGATTTCCAGTCCAGGAGGGCTATGATACGCTTTAAACGCGATAAAAAGACTGAATATGTGCATATTCTCAACGGATCCGGTCTTGCTACATCCAGACTGTACGTTTCATTAATAGAATCCAACCAGACGCCTGAAGGAAAGATAATAATCCCTAAAGTACTTCAAAAGTACACCGGATTTGATATAATTGGCTGATTTTAGCCTGTTTTTACAGTATTTTATTGGAACATTTGCCTGCCGGTACAGTTAAACAAACTAAGTACGGTAAGAACATATAGATTTAAAAATGGTCATAACTTTGTACTTGAATTGTTGTGGCCATTTTTTAATTTTATAGAAAACCATGAAAGAAAGAACATACACATTTTTAAGGCTCCGGATTTTACTGATCATGTTACTATGGTCAGGTGCCGTATTTTCACAAACCAATTCAAACAAAGAGGTATACAATAAAACTGTTGCAGCTATCGGCCTAATTACCGATAGGACCGGCGCAGTAGCAAGCGGCTTCTTTATTAATCCAACAACCTTTGTAACAAACCATCACGTTACGGAAGATCTTGATGTTAAAACGGCAAAGATCGAAATGAAGGATGACAGGGTTTATAGGGTTAAGCGAATTGTAAAGGAAGTAAAGCAGTGTGACCTGGCAATTGTGGAAATTACCAAGGAGTGTGATGATATTCTTCCATTGGCAGATGAGAGCATTATCAAAGATTATGATGATGTGTTTTCAATCGGCAACCCGACCGATGAGGATATGAACATAGATTATTTTCATTTAACCAAGGGCAAAATAAAGAAAATTGATGATGATTCATGGTTCTATGACCAGGATGAGC
The DNA here is from genome assembly GCA_027492415.1 of Ignavibacteria bacterium. GTDB lineage: Bacteria > Bacteroidota > Ignavibacteria > Tepidaquicellales > OLB5 > OLB5. The sequence continues at coordinate 18,332 of JAPUEV010000122.1, read as the reverse complement.
ATTATACCCACGAAGCATTTGTGATACAGCATACGGCAATGATAAGGCCGGGCAACAGCGGCGGTCCGCTATTGAACAGCCGCGGCGAAGTAGTTGGTGTAAATACCTTTTTTTACAGTGATTCAAGCAACTATGCAATTCATGTAAGCGAGCTTGTTAAGATACTTGAGAGCAGCAATATTGCTTATAATAAATCTATTACAGAGAAGAAATTCACAAAGAAAGAAAAAAAGTCAAGGAATATAGGCGAAAGGTTTGAAAGTATCTTTGAGCGTCAGTCTGAAATAATTGATGATTATTCATATGTATTCGTTTCTCTGGGAGCATTATATTTTGCATTTGTATTTTTCGGAATAATAATGATTATTGTATATATCACAGCATTCAGAACTGTGAAACGCACTAATTATTATTATTAATCTATGAAAAATTACTGGATAACCACAGGAGCCGTTTTCGGCTTCCTCGCAGTCGCAATTGGCGCATTTGGCGCTCACCAGCTCAGGAATATTGTTACGCCTGAAATGCTTGAAATTTACAAAACCGGGGTCCAGTATCACCTTATACATGCGGTAATTATTACTGCAATAGGCTTTTACGGCAATCCAAAGTATTTTTTAGCTGCTTTTTTCCTTTCACTTGGTATAGTTCTGTTTTCCTTTTCACTTTATGTTTACACATTATCGCTGATATCTCCTATTGCAATTATAACGCCATTCGGAGGAGTAAGCTTCTTAATAGGCTGGCTGCTTATAATAATTGCCTCTGTAAAGAATGCCAAAAATAAATCCCCCTTGTAAAGGGGGAGTATTAACGTAGCTATAACGTTATTCGCGATTATACTAAATTAAAATCCTTGTTTGATTACAAATGGGGATTTGAAAATTTCTTTTAGAGGTTTTTTTATGTCAAAAGAGATTTTCTTAATTCTTTCAAGTTCACTTCCTGTAATAAATTCCCTCTCTAAACATCTAAATAATACAAGATTTCAAAGGACTAACTTCATTAAACATTTATAAATATCTTTGTAAATGATAAATTCAGCCGGTTTTAATGGATAAAGAGCCGTTTTTTAAGCAGGTAATCGGGGAAAATAAAGACAGGATCTACAGGATCTGCTGTGCTTATGAACGCGACCCGGATGAACGGCAGGACCTTTACCAGGAGATAATCATTAATATATGGAAGAACCTTGGCAAGTTCGAAGGTCGCTCAATGATTAGCACGTGGATATACAGGATCGCCGTAAATACATCCCTGATGCACATAAAAAAGGAAAGCAGAAGGAACAGGGATAAAACGGAGCTGAACGAAAATATCATTTCAAACACTGCCGAAAACACTACTGAAACTGAAGAAAAGATAGAAACCGGGAAAAATATTGAAAAATTATACAGCAGCATCAATGAATTGCCCTCAATGGATAGAGTAATAATATCAATGGTACTCGAAGAGCTGTCATACAAAGAAATTGCTGAAGTAACGGGTCTTACAGTTAATAATATCGGTGTCAGGATCAATCGTATTAAAAAAGAGCTTTCACGGCTGATGGAGGAAAAAAAATATGGAATTTGAAGAACTAAAAGATATCTGGAAGGAAAATAAAGCAAAAACTATTTCTGTTAGCCCTGCTCAATATGAAGACTTTTTTTCTCAGGTAAAAAAAGCCGAGAAAAAAGTGATTATCAGATATATTGTAATGACATTCTTCATGGCTTTTGCTTTCTATGTGTTTATTGGCAAGCTCCTTAGTTATAAACGCTATGAAGATCTGACTTATATTGGAATTTACCTGCTCCTGGTTGCTATGACATCAGTTGGTGTTATGGTATGGAGTACAGTTATTATACTTAAGAAAAATAATATCAGTAACCCCAGCATCGATTTCTTAAAGAATATACGCAGGAAGCTTAAACGCAGAGCATTGATCAAAAGGATAATAATCCCGGTTTACCTGGCAGCAATTACTGTTGGTATTACCCTGGTTTACATTGAAGTGCTTGAGCCTTTTTCTGTATATATCAGGATATTTTTACACATCCTTGTATTAATTTTTATATACGGCGTAAGTGTTATAGCAACTAAGCGTGAAAATAAGCTTTATGAAAGAACCTACAAACCGATTGAGATTAAAATAAACGAGCTCTTAAGCGATTATGAAAAGTAGTTATTTATTTCTTTGAAAAAGATAATCTGTATAAAACAAAAAAAGCCGCTTAATTAAGCGGCTTTTTATTTATCTTCTTTAAAATTATTTCTTTCCTACTTTATCTATCAGCCATTGAGCCATAGCATTAGCTTCCTTTTTCTTTAAACCCTGGTTAGGCATTGGGGGGAATGCTGGATCAATTTTCTGCGGGTTAAAAATGAATTCAGCCAGTTTCTGTGCATCACCGTTATACTTCGGCACTGTCTCCTGGTAAGGAGGTCCAACAAGCTTCTGGTCAAACTTATGACATGCAGAACATTTCTGTGTAAATATTGCCTCGGCATCAATACCTGTCGATTGCATTGTTTTGCCCTTAAGCTCTTTTTCCTCATCTGAGGCAAGCTTGGTAATTTCTATTGTATTTTCATGTATCGCGTTGCCAAAAGCTATCTGGTCTTTTATTATGTTGAAAAGTACGAGAGTGAAAACCAGAACAAAAACCGCTGTTGCTGAAGCTGTATCGGAATTTTTGAACATAGAGTAAACAAAATTGCCAACTATCAGCGAAATTATCAGCACAACAGCCATATAGAAAAATACAGTAGGTGATTGTGATACCTGCGGCAGGTAGGCGTAGCTTATTATAAGCATTAAGGGGAAAAGTATCCCGGAAGCAAGTGAAATTCTTCCAGCAGTATTTTTAACCAGCGCAGCATAGCTTTCATCCATATCCTTTAAGCCGCCATCCCAGCTGAAGAAATAGAACATTATAGCACCGCCTGAGATTATTCCCGAAAGCGATACAAATGCGCCAAAGCTGAAGAGCGTCTGCCATGAAAATATAATCTGCAGAATATTGCCGACGTTTGCCCATTTATCCGGACTTGATGCCAGCGCCATTGTGCCTGCAAAAATATACGTTGCAGCAAGTAAAAGCCATTTACCTGCAGTTCCTGCAGTTGAATTGGTGCTTACGATATTCTGTTCAAAATCCTTTATTTCCTGTGTGTTCTCGTTCTCTGTATCAAGTGCATCTTTGGGTGAAATGTTCTTAAAGGCTTTCATAATGCCTTCAAGCTTGAATGTTCCGCGGTATTTATAAATGAAAACAAATGATAAAATAAAAAGCACCACTGAAAGAGCCATCATACCGACTGTTATTGTCTTTGCAGTATACAGCAGCTGAGCATACGCAAAGAAAATGGATAGTGCCGGGATAGTACCTAAGGCAAGCTCAGCGCTTTTTGTTATAGTCAGCTTTTCTACTATATCTTTGGCAAACCTTAAATAAAGATTGTTGCCTTCTGTTTTACCCTTTTTATTGAAATGGGTCGAGATAAAAGTAGCTCCAAGCATCATGCTGATATACGGAATAAAAAGCAGCAGTGATATTGTCAGCATGTACTTAACCAGCATTACATGATTATCAGACGGCGGAATTACAAGTTCATCAAAAAAATTCATTAGAATACTTTAATTAATTTATCAATTGATAAGATCGTTATTAAAAGCAAAGTAAAAAAGTTAATGGCTATAAATGTGTTCCTTATATCTTTTCTTTCTGTTTTACTCTTAAGGAACTTCAGAGTAACAAATATCATCCATGCTGAAATTAAACACAGCCCTATAAAGCTTGCGGCATAGTTTATGTATAAGAAAAGCGGTATCATCATTGCGGTTATCACATTGCCGATAAGCCACATTACGGTAATTCTTTTTAGCTGTTCAGGTGCAAACACACTGTTAAGTGTAGGGAAGCCGCCTTTTTCATAATCGCTGCCGTAAAGCATGAGCAGAAGCCAGAAATGCGGTATCTGCCATATAAAGAAATATGCAGCTATCATTATTATCCTGCCGTCAAACAGCTCTCCGCCGGCTGCCGTCCACCCTGCAACGGGAGGCAAAGCGCCAACAAGCGCACCCGGAATAATTGCAAAAGCGGTTTTGCGTTTTAATGGAGTGTAAACACCGTTATACCATAAAAATGTGAAAATACCCACTAAAAAAGTGGTAAAATTGGTTGTAAACAGCAATATTACTGATCCGCTTACAAGCAGACCTAAAGAAACATATAATGCAAACACAGGCTCTATTTTGCCAGATGGTATCGGACGGAACTTTGTCCTGTCCATCAGCGCATCAGTATCTTTTTCCTGCCAGTGGTTTAGTGATGATGAAGCAGCAGCAAGAAGGAATATTCCCGCAATAGCATAGAACATAGTAAAGCTGAGTGTTGGAGCAGCAAGTATATACCCTAACCCTGTTGTAAATGATACAAGCGCCGTAATTTTGAATTTTGTCAGCTCACTGAACACTTTCAATATCTCCGTTAATGAGCCTGCAATACTATTATTGCTTACCTGCTCTCTAACTGCCGTACCTGTATTTATGCTGCTTCTCTTCAAATGGATTTAAT
>JAPUEV010000122.1:2866-13667 GCA_027492415.1 Ignavibacteria bacterium | reverse complement strand
TATTTTTCTTTTCTCTTAACCGTATCTTTGGGATTAACCTTAAGTGTATCCTTTTTATTTCCGGTTGATTTGGATGTATCGGTCTTTACATCACCTGTTTTAACTTCTGTAGTTTTTATCGAGTCAGTTTTTGTGGTTCCGGTTGAAAGTGAATCAGTCTTTTTAACTGAATCAATTTTATTCACCCACTCAAGATATTCTTTTTCAGGCACTACTTTAACTTTGCCAAGCATGTATGAATGGTTCATACCGCAGTATTCCGCGCACTCAATATCAAACACACCTATATTTGTTGTGTGGAACCACATATGGTTCGTTCTTCCCGGGATGCAGTCTTCCTTTGTTCTGAAAGCCGGCACATAAAAGCTGTGGTTAACGTCTGCTGACTGAAGCTCAAACCTTACATCCTTGCCCTGAGGAAGCACAAGCAATGTATCGCTTGTCTTTTTGTTCTCATACTCAAAATGCCAGAACCACATTTTACCTGTAACTTTAACAAGCATTGCGTTTGGCGGAATATTTCTCATTTCCTTAAAGCCTTCATAGCCGTAGAAGAACATAGCAAGCACAAGCAGTAATGGAATAACCGTCCATAATATTTCAAGTGTGGTGCTGCCGGTAATTGACTGGTCAGGCTTGGGATTGTTCTTTTCGCTGTACCTGAACACAAAATATATCATTACCGCGGTCACACCCACTAAAAGGAGAACCGATATTGCTACTATAAATATAAACGAATTATCTACTATTTCTACTATTGGATTCATTTTTTATTAACTGATGTATTACCTGAATGATAGATCACTGAATGTTAAGATCCAGAATGTTAAAAATATTACAAGACAGACGAGAATGAATACTTTAATGATTACATTATCGTATTTAATGTGCATAAAATGGTAGCCCACCAAAGTGGTCTTTACCGCCGCAATAAGCATTGCCGCAATAAGTGTTAAGCTTCCAAGGTGAATACCTGCAATAGTTACGGTAATGGCTGTTAATGCTACAAGTCCAAGCCATACTATGAAATATGTACCGTAACTGACCATATGCCCGTGGCCTGCGGCATGTTCATCTCCATGTCCGGAGGCATGCGCCTGGCCTGTTGTTAATTCAGCTGTTTGTGTCTGTTCACTCATTATTTAATGATCTTATAATTAAACTCTTATCTTCTTTATTAATAACTTAATGCTGTCGCTGCATCAATTAAATTTAATTTAACCGGTCGCAGTTTATTCAGCTTTAGTCACTATTTCACTATTTCTTAATTTCACTATTTGTATTAATGCAGCAAATAGAACAATGGGAATAAAAATATCCAGATAACATCAACCAAATGCCAGTATAAACCTGCATTTTCAAGCTTCTGGAAGTTAGTGCTTGTTATTTTATCCCTTGCTATAAATACCATTATAAAGCTTATGAATATCAATCCAATAATTACATGCAATCCGTGCAGTCCTGTCATAACGTAATACAGACCAAAGTAAAGAACTTCGCCGTTAGACATATTTTCCAAACCCGGTCCGCCCGGATAAACACCGTTGTGAATCTCATGGCTCCACTCAAAATATTTATTTATCAAAAAGCCTATGCCGCATAATATTGTGAACCAAAGCATTGCAAGCGCAAGCTTCTTCTGGTTACGCTGCATTGCTGCAATAGAAAGCGCAACTGAAAGAGAGCTTGTTAACAGAATAATAGTGTTAACAGCGCCTATAAATGAATTCATTTCCGCAGCGGCTACTTTAAAGCCATCGGCATATTCAAACCTGTACGCTCCGTATAAAAGGAAAAGACCGCCGAATAAAAGCAATTCCGTAAAGAGGAAAAGCCACATAGCCATTTTTGAACCTTCATCATCACGGTGAACGTGGGCTGCGTGTGTTTCGCCCTGGTTCAACACCTCGCTATGCTCTGTCATAAAGCTGCCTCCTGGTTTACTGTTTTCACTGCTCCGTTAGCATTAATGCCTTCTTTGCTAGGATGCATAATATATGTTGATTTATCGTGTACATACGGTCCGCCTGTAACAATCGGTATTTCATCAAAATTTTCAAGCGGAGGTGGTGAAGGAACCTTCCACTCAAGTGTTGTTCCGCCCCATGGATTCATTGAAGCCTTGGGTCCCCTGAGCAGAGCATAAAGCAAATTACCGAACATAAATACAATTCCGCTGACAAGTATCCAGGAACCGACAGTTGAGAGTATATGCCAACCCTGGAACTGCGGAAGGTAATCGTAATACCTTCTGGGCATTCCCATATAACCCATAATAAAGAAGGGGAAGTAAAGCAAATTAAAACCTATTATTATGACTGTGCATGCTATAACCGCAAGCTTTTCATTATACATTTTACCGAATACTTTGGGGAACCAGTAATGCATTGTCGCAAAGAACATGATACCCATGCCGCCAAACATCACATAATGAAAATGCGCGACAACAAAATATGTATCCGTAACGTGAATATCTGTAGCAAGCGCGCCGAGCACAAGACCGGTTAAGCCGCCAATTGAAAATATAAAAATGAAGCCCAGCACGTAATAAAGCGGTGCTGAAAATTTTATAGAACCTTTGTATAATGTTGCCACCCAGTTGAATATCTTTACACCTGTAGGTATAGCAACAAGGAATGTTAAAAGTGAAAATACTATTCTTGAAGTATCGCTCATACCGCTTACGAACATATGGTGTCCCCATACAAGGTAACCGATAAGTGCAATACCAAGCGAGGATATTGCTATCTGCTTATACCCGAAAATATCTTTCCTTGCAAATGTAGGCAGTATTTCTGATACAACACCCATCGCAGGAAGGATCATAATATAAACTGCAGGATGCGAATATATCCAGAAAAGATGCTGGTACAATATAGGGTCGCCGCCTAAAGCAGGATCGAATACACCTATACCCATGAACCTTTCAAGCATTATAAGCGCAAGCGTAATACCGATAACCGGTGTAGCAAGTACCTGGATCCAGCTTGTAGCATATAATCCCCATACAAACAGAGGCATACGGAACCAAGTCATTCCCGGCGCTCTTAAGCGGTGAATAGTTACTACAAAGTTCAATCCTGTTACAATTGATGAGAACCCAAGCACAAAAGCGGCCATTGTTGTCATTGTAACATTCTGCGCTGAACGTATACTGTACGGTACGTAGAATGTCCACCCCGTATCCGCAGCACCGCCGCCGACAAAGAGTGAAACTATCGCAAGAATTGCGCCTGCCATGTAAAGATACCATGAGAACAGGTTCAGCCTCGGGAATGCAACATCCTTTGCTCCTATCTGTATTGGCAGCATAAAATTACCAAACACAGCGGGAATTGCGGGAATAATAAAGAGGAACACCATGATAACTCCGTGAAGCGTGAATACGGAATTATATGTTGAAGGCTTCATTATAGTTTCGCCCGGTGTTAACATTTCAAGCCTCATTAAAACACCAAGGGTCATAGCAACAAAAAAGAATATCATGATCCCCATCAGGTACATCAGGCCAATACGCTTATGATCTACCGAAAGGAGCCAGCCCATGATGCCTTTGTGCTTGCCTTCGTATTCTAAATAGCTTACTTCATTTGCTAATGATCCATTAGCCATTGTTTATACTTCCTTTCCCGTTTAGAGTATTTACGGGTATATTATGATTTTTTTTCTTCTTCAGTGTTAATATCAAAACAAATCCTGCTAGCAGTATCAGCATTCCCCCGCCCACTATCCTTGTAAAATTCAGAACATAAGTTCTGCCTGCGGGGTCATAGCTGTAACAGATCTTCAGCAGCTTGTTTATAGCCGGTGTTGACTTTCCCTCTGAGGCTTCGTTGAGCGCCAGCTTAATATCCATTGGCAGGAAATCCGTGCCGTATAAATATCTTGCTATCTTGCCGGTTGGTGAAAGAACAGTTAAAACCGCACCGTGCATATAATCTTCACCCTGTGACTGGTAACGGAATCCTACCGCATCTGTTATTTTTGCTATTGTTAAGCTGTCGCCGGTTAAAAATCTCCAGCTTTCCTCAGGTATTTTCTTCTTCATGTTATCAAGGTAGTTTCTCTTTTTCCCTGATGCCATTATATAATCTTCCCTTGGGTTAAAGCTTATGGTCACAATATTAAAATCCTTGCCTGCTTCCATATCAAGCTTATCAACCGCGGATGAAACACCGTTCATTAACGGACTGCAGATACCCGGGCACCTGTAATATACCAGGGTCAGCAATGTCGGTTTTGTTATCAGGCTTCTGAGTGAAACCGGCTTTCCTGTTTCGTCTAAAAATGAAAGATCAAGAGGTATCGTTTCGCCAAGCTTTTCATCAATTCCAACATCCAGAGTAGTAGTATCAACTGCTTTTATTGCCGGGCATAAGCTCAGCATCATAAATAATAGAAGGGCTCCTATTTTTGTGAATTTAAACAAATTATTTTTACTTCCTTTAATTTAAATCAAAAAATCTTTTTTAGAAGATTTAAAACGGTTAACAAATCCCATTACTCAACACACTCTATACACTCTATACACTCTATACACTCAACACACTCTATACACTCAACATACTCTATGCACCTGTAAACAGCTTCTTCAAAAACGCATGAAGCCCGGTTAGCTGCTGCGCATTCAGCATATATGATGCACGCGCTTTAAACCCGTTCTGTACCGGGTTATTATCAAATATTTTAATAAGTGATGCTTCGTTATTTGCCCAGGTTGAATCCTGCGCAAGCACTGTTAATGCTTTGGTCATATTCGAAGTAATGCCTTTGAATACTACCGCTGAAGTATCGGTTTTATTTTCATTGACTGATTTAACCATTGATGCGACCTTCTGGTCTATGGTCATATTTTCTTTCAGCAGCAGCTCCATAGCCATCTTTACCGGTATCTGGTTAGGCATTTTTACGCCTTTGGTAAGGCTGTATTTCTGGTCAATTGAATCAAGCTGCACCTGTGTAATAGGCGGGTAGTCAGGGCTGAAAGTCCTGACATACATTATCAAATTCAGCCTGTCTTCAGGCGGAAGGTTTGAGTATGATGCCATTCCCCTGCTTGTAATACCTTCCTGCAGAGTTTTGAACATCATGGTAATAGCCGGACCGTTTGTCCATCCTGTCATTTCATGGAAATTCCTGGGTTTTGGGTTCAGGTTTGCGCCTGCAACGCCATCGCCTTTGCCCTGCTCACCATGACAGCTTACGCAGTTCATAGTAAAGAGCGCTTTTCCTTTATCAACCATCTCAGGTGTTGAAGCAAGATACTTCATCACATCGGTAGGCGGTGAAAGTGTTCCTTTTATCATGGGAAGATCTGCAACCTTGCCTGTTGAGTCCTTTGTGGAATCCTTAACAACCACAGGCAGCCCGCCTATCCTTTCCTTGGTGACATTTGGAAGATCGTTAATATACATTGTTCCCATAACAATAATTCCTATTATGAAAATAATGTAAACCGCGCCGTAAAATTTAAAATAATCTTTCATTATAATATACTATATATACTTCTAAACTTTCTTTAACTATTCCGTCTTGCTGAAAACTGATTCATTTTGACCCTGAAACTCAACTCACTCTAAAACACTCAATTCACTCAACACACTCTATACACTTTTACAAATGAAAATCGAGTCCTGCCTGCATCTTTGGATCTTTTACCGCCATCAGGTTCTTCTTGTTCGCGCTCATCTTGAATACAACCATAGATAAGCCGATCACAACAAGCGGGAAGCTTAATTCCTGCCACCCGAATGATGCATTCCCTACGAATAATGTCGGGAAAATGAGCCAGTAAAGATCAAGTGCATGAGCTGCAAGCATCCACGGAGCCATAACTTTAAGCAGCTGAAGATTTGTCTTTGCGTTTCTGCCAACCAGAATCAGGAACGGAATAATAAAGTGGAAGAACAGTAAACTTAGAGATACGAACTTCCATGAACCATCCCAGCGGTGTATCAACCAGAAAGTTTCTTCCGGAAGATCAGCGTACCAAATCAATATGAACTGTGAGAAAGCTATATATGCCCAGAATATATTGAATGCGAACATCAATGTACCGAGCGAATAAAAACTATCATTGCCTAAAGCTGAATCAAGATAACCGCCTTCTTTAAGCTTAACGCTGGCAAATGTAGTAGCTGCAAGTGCCGCTATAACTGTACCTGCAAAATAGTATACACCAAAAATTGTGCTGAACCAGTGCGGCTCTAAGCTCATTGCCCAGTCAATTGCAGCAATTGTTATTGTTACTATAAAAAGCGGTGCGAAAATTGTTGAAAGTGTAATGTTCCTTTTTGTATATTTAACATCACCATCTTCGTCCTGTTTCTGTGAATTCCTTGTGATCAGGAAGAAGAACATTATCCATATAAGAAGGCAGAAAAATGTTCTTGCCGTAAAGAATTCCACATTTAAGTAAGGTGATTTTGCAGTTAATACAGCATCATGCTCAACAACTTCAGCGTGTGACCAGTGGAAAAGGTCATGTATACCGAAAAATAAGGGGATTGCCAATATTACCAGTACAGGAATCATAGAGGCAAAAATCTCAGATATTCTCCTGAACGGTGTGCTCCATGTTGCGCCTACAAGATACTCCAGTGCAACCAGTGCAAGCGAGCCCACTGCAATAGATACCATGAAAAGATATATCCACAGGTAATCAAAAAATGCGCGCTGCGGCGTAAAGATGAACGCCATTATTAATATTAATATTCCCATTACAAGCATAATGCCGCCTGTTTTGGTAAGTGAGTCCGGTAATTGTTTTTTAATATAATCCATTTATAAAACTATATGTAAAATTCGTATTATCTGAAATTTTATTCTTTATTTGCCTACAAGATCGCTGTCAAGCGCGTTCTGTGATCTCTGTAATACTCTTAAATAATGTATTATCGCCCAGCGGTCATCCCTGGAAATTGAGCTGGCATAGCTTGGCATTGTGTTCTGTCCGTTGGTAATGACGTGGTAAATATTCGCGTCTTTCCAGTTTGTTACTTTAACTGAATGCAGCGAAGGCGGCACAGGGAACTGTCCCCTTAGCCTGCTATCGCCCTTGCCGTAATAACCGTGGCATGGCGAGCAGTATGTATCAAATCTTTTCTTGCCAAGATCCAGTACTTTTTGTGTAACCGGCAGCGGGTTGGGAGTTGCAACAACCATGCTGTCAGGCATTCCTTTGAACTCATACGGCATAAAGCCTCTTGCAACAGTGCCTTCAACAGGTCTGCGCATACCAAATCCGTCTTTAAAGAATTTGCTCTCTGTCTGAGGGTCAACCCTTGGCTGGTAATGCATCCAGTCAAAAGGCGGAAGGAATAAAAGAACATTTAGAACAAAATATGTTATTCCGACCGTTACCAGACTGGTTACAACAATTGCCCCGACAAATTTATTGCTTAACAGGGGGTTCTTTGTATCACCCAGGTCATAAACTGCTTCGTGTATATTGCTTACTGAAAAAGAACCCAGCTCTTCGAACATAGCTCTTACTTCTTCAAGCTTGAACTTTGCATCAGCCGCTTCTATATATATACCAAATTTATCCGAAGTGACTCTCTTAACGAACTCTGTATCCATTATAGGGTTTGCATTATTCGGCAGCTTCATGAAAATTGCTATCAACGAACCAACAAGTGTCAGCGCCGATATAAGTACTGTAAGCTCAAACATAATAGGAATAGATGCCGGCAGGTTAAAGAAAGGCTTTCCGCCGAATATGTTCGGGTAGTTAACGCCTACCATCCACCATATCATAAGGAAGGCAAGTGAAGTTCCGCTCATACCTGCAAGCAAAGCCACCCAGCCTATTTTTGACTGTTTCAGCGCCATTGCATCATCCATTCCGTGAACCGGATATGGTGTCAGCACGTCAAACTTTTTATAACCCGATGATGATACTTTTTCAGCAGCATGTATTATCTGGTCAGGTGTATCAAAAAGAGCAGCAACTGCAAACAGGTCGCCTGTGCGCGGTTCGCTCTTCAAAAATCTGTCATCAAACTTCTTTAATATTTTACCTATCATGCTTATTTAATTGGTAACTTCTTTTATACTTCAATACGTAAAATCTTTTGTCCTCAAAACTTTATAACCTTATAACTTTAAACTTTCAAACTTATTCGTGCTTGTGCTTATGCGTGGGCTGTGCGCCTTCAGTAACTGCTTTAATTTCACTCATTGCAACAACAGGCATCGTCTTTGCAAAGAGCAGCACCAGCGTAAAGAACATTCCAAAGCTTCCCAATAAGATACCAAAATCATACATTGTCGGGAAGTACATTCCCCAGCTTGAAGGAAGGTAATCGCGGGTTAATGATGTTACTATAATAACATACCTTTCAAACCACATACCAACATTCACCAAAAGAACCAGTACAAATGTTATCGGGATATTGCGCCTGATCTTTTTGAACCAGAAAAGCTGCGGGAAAAATACATTGCAGCTGAACATAATCCAGTAAGCCCATGAGTACGGACCGAATGCCCTGTTTATGAATGTGAACTGTTCTATCGGGTTTCCGCTGTACCATGCAATAAAGAACTCCATCGCATATGCATAACCAACCATTGTACCTGTTGCCAGCAGTATCTTGTTCATCTTCTCGAGCGTGTTAACGGTAATGATATGCTCCATATCAAAAACCTTGCGCACAATAATAAGTACGGTTGATACCATGCCGAATCCTGAGAAAATAGCGCCTGCCACAAAGTATGGCGGGAATATTGTTGTATGCCATCCCGGTATTACCGATACGGCAAAGTCAAAGCTCACAATTGTATGCACTGAAAGTACAAGAGGGGTTGAAAGTCCTGCAAGTATTAAATACACTCTTTCATAATGCTGCCAGTGGCGGTTAGAGCCTCTCCAACCCAAGCTTAATGCTGTATATATTGCTTTTTTTATGCCGCTTGTTGTCCTGTCACGCAGCGTTGCAAAGTCAGGTATTAAGCCAATGAACCAGAACACAAATGAAACTGTGAAATATGTTGATACCGCAAATACATCCCAAAGCAATGGTGATGTAAAGTTAACCCAAAGACTATGCTGGTTTGGATAAGGGAATAGATAACCGTCTAACCACGGGCGGCCTGTATGAATTGCAGGGAAAATACCCGCTGTCATAACCGCAAAGATCGTCATACCTTCTGCAAAACGCGCAATACCAGTTCTCCATTTCTGGCGGAAAAGGAATAAGATAGCAGATATAAGAGTACCCGCGTGACCGATACCGATCCAGAACACAAAGTTTATAATATCAAATGCCCATCCAACCGGCTGGTTATTACCCCAAAGACCAACACCATACCAGAAGGTTAAACCAAGACAAACAGCGCCGATAAGCAGTGCTGTTGAGCTTATTCCAATGGCTATGAACCATTTAATATTAGGCTTGGTCTCAGTTGGCTTGGCAATTACATCATCAATTTCCTTGAACGAAGTTTTTCCCTCAACTAATGGAAGCTCGCGTGTATAAGTTGCGTCAAGACTCATTATATTAACTTATTTCTATAATTAAAAAATCGAATTTCTGGTTTTAAACAGTCAAAGGCATGCCTTTGACCTACTTAATATTTCTTTTGTAATTTGCAGAGCCTCCAGATGAAGACCCATTAAAAAAAGCCATTAAACTTTTTTGCTTTTTTACTTTTGCCTTTTTACTTACTTATGCTCTTCAGTCTTTTTCTCGTCTGTTTTCTTTTCGTCCTTATTCTCTTTCTTCGTTTCTTCTGTATGCATCGGTTCGTATATGTTCCTCAGCTTTGCCATGTAGGTTACATTAGGCAGTACTTTAATTTCTTCAAGTACGCTGTAGCCAAGCTCATGTGTTCTGTATTTAGCTATTGTTGATTCTTTATCGTTGATATTGCCGAACTCAATTGCGTATGCCGGGCAAGCTTCCTGGCATGCTGTTTTTACATTTGAACCATCAACTCCGCGGTTCTCAGCAATTGCATCCTGTCTTTCCTTCATAATTCTCTGCAGGCAGAATGAACATTTCTCCATCACACCGCGTGAGCGCACTGTAACTTCAGGATTTGCCATAAGATCCATTGGCTCAGCATACTGGATACCATCGCCTACTCTATCCCTGTAATCAAAATAGTTGAACCTTCTTACTTTGTAAGGACAGTTGTTAGAGCAGTACCTTGTACCGACACAACGGTTATAAGCCATTGAATTCAGGCCGTCATCACTGTGTGTTGTGGCTGCAACCGGGCAAACATTCTCGCACGGCGCATAGTCGCAGTGCTGGCAAAGCATTGGCTGGAAGTTTGCTGATGGTGCATCAGGCGTACCGTAGTAATACCTGTCAATTCTCAGCCACATCATTTCGCGGTTTGCTTTAACCTGTTCTTTACCAACTATCGGGATATTATTTTCAACATTACATGCTGTTACACATGCTCCGCATCCCGTACATTTATTCAGATCAATTGCCATTCCCCATTTGTAGCCTGTAAAACCTTCCCTGTCATAAACAGGCGGAGTGTTGATAGGCTGCATTTCAAGGTGACCTTCTTCTTCTTTCAGGAATTTTGGGTTCTTTTTAAATTCTTCAACAGTACCCTG
The DNA here is from genome assembly GCA_027492415.1 of Ignavibacteria bacterium. GTDB lineage: Bacteria > Bacteroidota > Ignavibacteria > Tepidaquicellales > OLB5 > OLB5. Next base: position 3,091 of record JAPUEV010000122.1, on the reverse strand, counting down.
CCTGATAATTCCTCTTCTGAACTGTATATCCTTTAAAAGCGGATCGCTATCGATGGCAAAATGCTCCTGTGTGGAAACAAGCTCATACTTTCCGCCGGCTGAAGCTACCTGCGCATTATTATAAAGCCTTTCGGATAAAGCAGGTGTTTTTGCAATGAGGGCATTTGCATTAACGCCTATCCCTGTGCCTATAATTCCTGCAGCAGTTCTTCCGTATCCTAATGA
>JAPUEV010000122.1:1408-2766 GCA_027492415.1 Ignavibacteria bacterium | reverse complement strand
GCAGATGAAAATGCATCCACTGAAAATGCTACGCCTGCAGCTTCAGGCTTTTCATTCAGGAAAACAACACCGTCATGCAGTACTGAATTCCAGAATTTTTTAAAAGGAGCTGCTGCGCCCATTAGCGGGTAAATTGCTTTTTCCCAGTTCTGGGTTAAATAATCTCTGTATAATGTTTCAGTAAAATCTTTTGGTTCTTTCCAGTTCAGCAGAATAGCTTCTTTCTGCCTGGTGTTATATAACGGAGCAATGATTGGCTGCTGCATACTGTAGAAGCCGGTGCGTGTTTTATAATCGCCCCATGATTCAAGCGGGTTATGGATAGGCAGAACGTAATTTGAAATTTCCGATGTTTCGTTAACAAGCTCTGTCATAGCTATGGTCATCGGAACCTTTTTAACTGCCTCTTCGTATTTGTATTCAGGTGAAAGATTGTAAACAGGATTAGTATCAAAATGAATCACAGCAGCAACTTTTCCGGCGGACATATCCTGTACAAGATTTTCCATTTCAGCCGGTGTGCTTAGGGGCATCAGCTCTGTGTTATCAGCTTCTGCAGAATAAATTTTGTTATTGCCAAGTACATCGTTAAGTAAATTAATAGCAATGTGTGTTGATTCAGGAAGCTTATCGCCGCCTATTACAATTGCCTCACCCTGGTTCTTAGAAAGGTCATCAACTAAATGATTAATTACTTTTTCATCCAGCTTATATTTTGCTGCGAACTGTTTAATATCATTCTGTGAAAATACTGTTGTTACTCTTGAATCTATTGCATAACCAGAAAGCTTCTTTTTGCCAACAAACTCATTAAGCAAACACATAACAAGCTCTTCAATTGCATCTGTTCTCAGGCGAAGCCTGTAATCAGCATTCATACCGGTATTTGTAACAGCGCCTTCAACAGCATAAAGCCTGTTGAACTCATTCTTGCTCATTACGTCGCGGTTCTGTGTGAACATCCGTGTGTATTCAAGCATATTGCTGTCATTGCCAAGGAAGTCTGATTCCAGAGCCAGTATGATCTTTGCTTTATCAAGCTGAAGCACGGGAACTGAACGCTTGCCGTATGATTTCTGCCATGCGTTCACGCGTGTATTATCGTTTATAGCTTCGTATGAATATACTTTTGTGGTTGGGTAAGTAACTTTGAACTCATCCAGCAATTTTTTAAGCGAGGGTGAAAGTATTGCGCCTGTTACAATTGCAATTTCTTTACCTGAGCTGTTTGCAGCGCTTAGAGCTGCGGTAACATTTTTATTTACATCGTTCCAGTTCACCTGTGATTTATTCATCATAGGTTCCCTTAAGCGCTCAGGTGTATAAAGATTCATTACACTTGCCTGGCCTTTTGTGCA
>JAPUEV010000122.1:0-1308 GCA_027492415.1 Ignavibacteria bacterium | reverse complement strand
GCACCCATCAGCGCAAGGAATTTCCTCCTTGATACATCGGGCATATTTTTTACATCAGGTTTTTCAAGAGCCTCTTTCGAAAATTCGTTCTTTAAAGTTTTGTCAAAAGCAGGGTCTTTATATAATTCACCAAAACTGCGCCAGTAACCGGTCTCTTTTTGAGAGTTATCATCTGCAGAGCTATCCAGAGATTTATTTTTATCATCCATACCCGGCATATTTATCTTATCCATTTAAATTTCCTTTCGTGCCTGCTGAACCTTTTGTGATATCACGTTTAACAGCATAGGGATTCGCTTTAACCTTAATGCTTGTTTCAGCTTTATACTTCTGCTGTAATAGTTTAAAAGGAAGTTTTGTGAGTGCAAGTGCTCCTATTGCTCCCGCGCCAAGATACACAAAGAAATTCCTGCGTTTTATCTTGTTCGAGTTACTGTTACCTGAATTATTTGAATTCATTCTGATATAATTTCTATACTATAATATAGGATATTCTTTTTTTTAATATTTGCGATGAGCGAAGCGAAGAAGCAATCTCATCAAAAAACTAATTTCTACTCTATTCACTAAAAACTCAAATAACCATTTCGTCTTTTCACTATTTAATACTATCTGTGACATGCCGAACAGTTTTCCGGACCCTTGTTCAGGTTCGGAAGGTTCGGGAACTTATCATGTGATGTACGGTGACAATCAAGGCAGGCACCCATTGTAAATGAATTAACCTGTCCGGTAGACTTGTATTTATTATTGATAAGTGTATCCATAGCCTGGACCTGCCCGTGGCAATCCTGGCAAACGATACCCTTATTCACATGTACACTGTGATTAAAGTAAGCAAAATCCGGCACCCTGTGAATTCTCTGCCAGGGGATCGGTTTATTTTCGTTGTAATATTGTGTAAGTTTCTGGATCTCAGGCTGGTCTTTCCTTGCGATTGAATGGCATCCCATGCATACATTCACCGAAGGAACGCTGGCGATCCTTGATTTTTCGACACCTACGTGGCAATACTGGCAGTCAATGCCCATATCACCTGCATGCAGCTTATGTGAATATGCTATAGGCTGCTCGGGCTGGTACCCTATACCCGTGCGTTCAGCGTAAGTAATATAGTAAGTTAAAGCAAATGAAGCGGCAGCTACAAAGAGAATTATCGGCAGCCGTACCTTGATGCCGTAGTCAAGTAGAAATTTTTTCATTCAGTTTTTTATAATACAGATGGCAAAATTATGAAATAATAATTAAAATTGCCATATATTTTTTTTAGCCGTGCAATTTAATCTATATTTTTTTGTCAATTTTAAA
>JAPUEV010000121.1 GCA_027492415.1 Ignavibacteria bacterium | reverse complement strand
CCTGGCAAGAGGAGGATAAAAGCAGAGAGGTTTAAAACCTCTCTCTACAGAAGCGGTGAAGTGTAGAGACGTGTTACATCCGTCTAAAAAGACAGAGAAGTTACAGTGAAGTCAGGCAAACCTCTCTCTATAGAGAGCAAAGAAAGTAAATAAAAAAACCCCGGTCATAACGCGGGGTTTTGTTTTATCCTTGGGGGGATGTTTATATATTATGCTGCAAAATTTATATTTTCAATTTATGGCCGGTTTTATTTCTGGCTTATTTCCCTTAAGTGATCCTTAACCAGCCCGAAATCCTTTTCATCAACACTGTAGTTCCAGTCAATGTACGATATCTTGCCGGATTTATCCACAATAAAAAGCGTCCTGTTGTTGTATCCCAGTGAATTAAAGCTTTTGTATTTTGAAGAAATTCCCCCGAAATAATCAGCAACAAGCTTTACATTCTTAACGTTAATGTCATTTTTCCATTTACCCAGTATATCAAGCGAGGAGTTGCTTACCATTAAGATCTCAACATCCTCAAATGAGCCTAACTTGCTACTGGAAATATTCTCGAGTGTTTGTTTTTCCGCATAGGCATCGAATGTCTTCGCTTCCATCATACAGCTCATGCTGAACGGCGCGGGGTAAAATGCTATTATAACATTCTTTTTTCCGTAGTAATCGCTGAGCTTTCCGGCTGAACCGATTGCTGAAATATCGCTGCTGCCCACAGGCGAATAGGTGAAATCAAAATCAATGGCATCATCACCGGGGAAAAGAAGCTTATCGTTCATAACTAGTCCGCTTGAGGGATCAGTTAAGTTAAGCTGCGTGAATAATTCCTTCTGCACGCTTCTTAATTTTTCGCCTTCGCCTTTGTAATCATAGCTTGCGTAGGTAATTTTGTTATCCTTATCTATCACATAAACAAACGAGCCATCTGCTGCTGAATTCCATTTTGATATTCCGAATGAGTTTGCCATATCCATATTGATATCAGGAGCCATATCAAACTCTACTCCTTTTTTACTAAGATAATCACGCACAATTGACTGATCGTTATTGGTAACTATAAGCACCTTTAAGCTGCTGCTGTATGATTGCCACTGGTAAGGCTCTCCAAATGCCATACCTTTAGCAAAGTAAGTATCAAATGCAGATGTCATTACATCAGCATAGGTGTTCTTATCCGTGATATCAGGCATGAACGCTATGAGCAGTGTGCTCTCTTTTTTGTAATCATATAAATGTGATGAGCTTCTTAATTTAGCCGAAGGGTCATAATTGTTTTCGTACAGGAATTCAGGATTGGGTGAAGTTTCACCAACTGATAATCCGTTATTGCCTGAATATGAGCTTATACTTAATACACACAGTAATAATAGTGTATAGAAAAAGCGTGATTTTAGAGAAATTTTGCCCATTTTCTTCAAAAAAGTTTGTTTTTTTAGAATTTATTATAAAGGTTTTACTCGGTTTGTTGAGGATTGTTCCCGGTAAAAAATGCAGTTTAAAAATAAGTGAAGACGATATCGAGCATGTGATCGCCCTGGTAGCGGTTAAGGAACGGCAGCATGAATCCGTTGCGGATAATGACCTGCGAGAGATCGGATGATTTTTTCATGATAGCGTTATAGTTCACGTTGGGGAACATAGCGATAATCCTGCCGATAGGATAAAAAGGCTTTTTGATATATTTTTCCCTGTACTCCTTTATTTTTTTTGAAAGAGCGGTTGAGTCAATTTTTACGCTGTCATTCTGGCTTATGAAATCATATTTATGAATGTAAACACTATCACCCATGAAAACAGGAAGCTCTTTTTTTGTAACTTCATCATATACAGAAAGGTGCACATCGTACAGGCCGCTTTCAAACGGAGATGATTTGAACTTAACAGAATAGTTAAGCATTGCAAAGGGCTTCAGTATCAGGATGTTCTTTATCTCTTCAGTATCAAAGAATTCCTCCACGTTCCTTTCTGAAAAAATATTGGCATAGGTATCAAACACTGAGGAGTCACTTTCCACAGGAGTAAGCTCAAGGTGTGTTTTATACCTGCCGAACTCTTCTTCGGCTGAGTTAAGGCTATCGAGTATAGAAGCATCTGCAATCTGCCATCTTAATGTAATGGTCTGCGGGTTCATCCCGAAGTTTGAGTTATCTATGCGGAACTCGCTGAGCACAAGCTTTTTGCCGAAGGAAATTTCATCAGAGCCAAGCTCTTTATTGCCGCTTGAGAACCTTACATGCTCGCCGGTGGAATCAGTGCCTGAACCGCGCTTATAATAGATCTTGCTGTCTGAAATATAAAATATCCTGTAGTCGCCTATCTGCTCAGATTTATAGCTGAGCTTATTGAGCTTATCAATTAACAGGTCACTGCGTACAATAAAGAGCTTTATCTTCTTTTGTTCTATGAATTTTCTTACTTCAAGGATATTAAGCTTAAGTGTTTCCTCGTCCTTTTTCTTCTTAGAAATTTTCTTTGATACCGGCGGATCAACTGCGAAGTATGTTGGTATTGTATCATTGTTGAACCTTGAAGGATCGTTGGATATCACCTGCAGCGGGTAGATATCATAATAGCCGGGCACCATTTCAAAATAAATCTTATCGCCGGGCTCGAGGTAATTGATATCAATTAGCTTTTTTGTAAGGTCAGCAACCTCGAAGGTATCTTCCCTGTATGCCTGCTGGAAGTAGAAACTCCATATTATATTCACGACAACAAGTATAACTGAGCCGCCAATGAGTATATACTTCCTGAAATCGCTGAGCTGCCAAACTGCAAACGGGAAGAAAAGTATGGAGTTAAGCACTATGTAGCGTGATATCATGTTTGTGCCGCCGGAGCCCACTATGCCGCTGAACATTAACAGCAGCAGCTCGATAAGGTTAAATAACAGGAAGATACGCATCAGTGTAAAGTTACCCAGGAAGCCGTTCCTGCGGTTGCGGACTGTCTGCACAATTTTCCACAGTCCCAGTATTGTTGTTAGCGGCGCAATGTAGAATATAAAGAACGGGTACTGGATGCTTCGCTGCAAAAATCCCGCGCTGCTTAAGCCGGCATAAATTTTCGTGGTTTCCTTGATAAAGAAAAATGCGTCGCTGTAATCATGCCAGTTCTGGTAAAGCC
>JAPUEV010000120.1 GCA_027492415.1 Ignavibacteria bacterium | reverse complement strand
TTTTGATGAGGAAAAGCGAAATTAAGAAGCTTGATATTAAGCTGAAGGATAGAAGTTTAACCTTAATACCGCTAAAGCTTTATTTCTCGGGTCCGTTTGTTAAAGTTGAGCTTGGATTAGGCAAAGGCAAGAAACAGTATGATAAGCGTGAGTCGATAAAGAAGGCTGACGTACAGAGGCAGCTGAAGAGAGTTAAAGTATAATCATTTAGCATTAGTAGCATAGAGATTCCTTTCTGTGTACTTTTGTAAATTAAAAATAGAGATTCCCGCCTACGCGGGAATTACGAAGTAAAATGTCATTTCCACCGGTAAAAGAACAGATAGATTTAATTAAGCGGAATACTGTAGAGATCATTCCCGAAGAAGAGCTTGCAAAGAAGCTTGAGAAATCATTAAAGGAAAATAAGCCTTTAAGGATAAAGCTTGGGTGCGACCCTTCAAGGCCTGACCTGCATATAGGCCATGGTGTAGTATTGCAGAAACTAAGGGACTTCCAGGACCTTGGGCATAAAGCTGTGCTTATCATTGGTGATTTCACCGCGATGATAGGCGACCCTTCGGGGAAAAGCAAAACACGTCCGGCTCTGACCCTTGAAGAAACCCGCATAAACGGCAAGACATATTTTGACCAGGCATCAAAGATACTGCTTGAGAAGGACCTTGAGATAAGGTATAATTCCGAGTGGCTGGATAAGATGACTTTCAGCGACGTTATTAAGCTTGCAAGCAAGTACACAGTGATGCAGATACTGGAGCGTGATGATTTTACAAAGCGTATGGCAAGCAAGACACCAATAAGCCTGCATGAGCTTTTATATCCTTTAAGCCAGGCAATGGATTCCGTTGCAGTAAAAAGCGATGTAGAGCTTGGCGGCACTGACCAGAAGTTCAATTTACTGGTTGGCAGGGCTATACAGGAAGCGTATGATATGCCGCCCCAGTGTATTGTGACTTGTGAGCTGTTAGAAGGTACTGACGGCGTTGAGAAAATGAGCAAATCATTAAATAACGCAATTTGCTTTACTGATTCCCCTAAGGATATTTTCGGCAAGGCGATGTCAATACCCGATAAGCTTATATATAAGTATTACACTCTTGGCACAATGCTGAATGATACTGAGTTAGCTGAGATAAAGAAACAGCTTGATGACCCCGCAACAAATCCCAGGAATCTGAAAGTACGTTTAGGTTATGAGCTTGTTAAGAAATATTATGATGAAGAATCAGCCAAATACGCTCAGAATGAGTTTGAGACGATCTTTGTGAAGAAGGAGATTCCCGATGATATACCTGAGTTTAAGCTTGACGCAAAGGAAGTTAAGCTGGTTACTATCATAAAAGAAAATAATATGGCGGCATCATCAGGTGAAGCCATAAGACTGATAAAACAGGGCGGTGTTACTATTGACGGCGAAAAGATAACAGATGAGAAGTTTGTGGTTAAGGCTGAAAAGGATTTTGTACTGAAAGTCGGTAAAAGGAAGTTTTTGAGGGTATTGGTTTAGAAAACAATTCAAATCCCCATTTCAGATTTTGGGTTATTATTGCTTTCAGGAATAATTTACATTTACCAAATACTCATAAATATCCTCCCCCACTGTCAGAGCCAGTTCAAAGACTTTATAAGGGGGAATAAAAGCCAGGAATTAATAATTATTATATAACGGATTTAGAATTAAATTATTATATTTGCGCAACAGAACTCACCTATTTTAACACAATTTAACAAACGGGAGACATAAGAGAAATTGTTTAAACCAACTAAGATATTTTTCACAAAGGGCGTTGGAAGGCATAAAGATTATTTACAGTCATTTGAAATGGCGCTTAGAATGGCGGGCATAGAAAAATGCAATTTAGTATCAGTATCCAGTATATTCCCGGCAGGCTGCAAAAGAATATCAAAGGAAGAAGGCATAAAGCTGATGGAGCCGGGCCAGATAACATTCTGTGTTATGGCAAGGAACTCCACCAACGAGGCTAACAGGCTGATTGCATCTTCAATAGGTGTTGCGCTGCCAAGCGACGGCAACCAATACGGCTATATATCAGAACATCACCCGTTCGGCGAGTCAGAGAAGATCTCCGGCGAGTATGCCGAGGATATTGCCGCACAGATGCTTGCTACAACGCTGGGTATTGAGTTTGACCCTGAGCAGGCATGGGATGAAAGAGAGCAGGTTTATAAGGCAAGCGGACAGATATATAAAACATTCAATATCACTCAGTCAGCTGAAGGTGATAAAGCCGGGATATGGACAACTGTTATTGCCGGCGCAGTAATGCTTCCGTAAACAGCGATACCTGAAACATCAAACGGTAAAGATGAAAGAATGTTTGATTGTATGTAACGGTCATTTCACAAAGAAAGAGCTTAACAGCTTCACGAAATTAAATAAGCCCCGCAGGGTAATTGATATAATTGCCTGTGACGGGGCTTCTGATTTTCTGCGAAAACATAAAGTATTGCCTGATGTGATAATAGGTGATCTTGATTCCGTAAAGCCAGCGACCCTTAAATATTTTTCAGCAAAAAAAGTACCGGCAAAAAAGGTCTATGACCAGAATAAAAATGACCTGGAGAAGGCTTTATTATTTTCTCTTGGCAAAAAATATAAGCTGATACATATTATCGGATTATCCGGGAAAAGACTTGACCATACACTGAATAATATCAGTGTACTCAAGAAATATCACAGGAAAGCTGATATGAGGTTTTATGAAAACGGGTTTACTGGAAGAATTATAAGTAAAAAGTTAGTGCGGAAATGCAGGGTTGGTGATATTGTTTCGCTTATTCCATTGCCTAAAACTACAGGCATAACTACGAGCGGATTAAAATATCCTTTGAAGAATGGATCATTGGAATTTGGTGAAAGAAGCGGAGCATTGAATGAGACTGTAAGCGAGGTAGTTAATGTTACCTTAAAAAAAGGATGTTTAATCATATTGAACAAATCAGATAATTAAGATTATGGATCCCCGCCTCCGCGGGGATGACTAAAAAGCTATCGCCACACTACCCTACGAGTAAAATCACCGTTAGTTTTTAGGATCACAGCGCCATCTTTGCTTACATCAAGGATATTGTAGCCGGATTCATTCAGTGTTTGGCTGAATATTTCGGAGTTTACTT
>JAPUEV010000119.1 GCA_027492415.1 Ignavibacteria bacterium | reverse complement strand
CTTTGCAGAATGCAGGTACATATGAAGCTTCCTTTGATGCATCGAAGCTTTCTTCAGGTGTGTATTTTTACCGCATCAATGCTTACGGACCCGGGAGCAGTAACCTGCTGTATTCATCAACAGGAAAAATGATGCTTGTAAAATAGATTGTCTGTTTTACTGCCCGGTTCAGGGAACGGTAAAACAGCAGGAAAGAAACATTGAATGATAAATTGTTAAACAGGGGGGATAATACGAAGGCGATATATTGATCTGATGGCATCCTTTTATATATGTTTTACCCCAAAACTACTCCTTTGGCTTATAACTGAAGGAGTTTTTTTTTATACCTTACCAGCTAATTATACTTTTTCAGCTAATTATACCTCAATACTTCTGCAATATCACACAGCTCGTGCATAATAAGCTCTACCCGCATCAATGCTTCATCGTTTTGCAGAAGATCTTTATCTGTATACTGCAGTGAGTTTCCTTCCAGTGAAATAACTCCGTTAAAACCAAGCTTTATAACCTGTTCAAGCTTGAACTTGGTATTAAAATCAAATATCTTTTTCAGCTTTTCAGGATTATTTGTCTGCACAATAAAATTATCATCAAATTCATTATCATCCAGCAATACGGTGCCTGCTGAAAAAAGTGCGGAATTTTTTTTGCTTCGTTTTACTACTTTGAATGTAAATCCGTCTGAGTTGGCGCACTCCACATGAAGTACAGTATGAGGTATTACTTTTTGTCCGTCAAAGGAATCTCTTATTGCGCTTTCAACCTTTATCTGCCTGCTGCGGTATATTCCGTGGGCATTAGGGTGAACTTTCATTCCAACTTTTTTGGAATAATCACACTCGAAAGAATATTTTTCATTCAGCTTTTTGTAATTGGAAAGTACTTTTTTCTTTGATGCAAACATTACAAAGTATAAGGCTATCCAGGGAACAACTAAAACCGGGATTAAAACGATCAGATATTTCGCAGTCATTAATAAACCGTTAAATTTTAGTAAATTACATAAATATTTTATACAATTAAGGATTATTTTTATTAAAAATAAATACCTAATTCCTGCTAAAAAAGCCCCTGGATTTTTCATCCAGAGGCTTTAAATGACTGATTATACAACTTTAATTATGTCTTTAACTGCGGTTTCATTAAGGATGCTACGACAGAAGATGCAAGTATTGCCACTATTAACAGTAAGGAGAGCTCAGTTGATATTATTTTTGCGGAGTAGTAATGATTCAAAATCATTTTAATTCCAACAAGAACCAGAATTGCCGCTAACCCGTAATGAAGATAGTGAAATAGTTTTACAAGCCCGGCAATTGCAAAATAAAGCGATCGTAATCCAAGTATAGCAAATACATTAGAGCTGTAAACAATAAAAGGATCATTTGTTACCGCAAGTATTGCAGGAATTGAATCAACTGCAAAAATAAGATCAGTAGTTTCTATCATTATCAATACAACAAAAAGCGGGGTAGCGGTTTTCCTGGAGTTTTGTATTGTGAAAAATTTTCCTTTGTCATATGTATCAGTAACCCTGAAGAATTTTTTAAATATTTTCAGCACCGGGTTCTTTTCAGGATGTATTTCCTTATCTTTCTGTGTTACAAGCTTTATCCCTGTAAAAATAAGGAATGCCCCGAAAATATAAATTATCCATGCAAACCGGTTTATAAGAGCAACGCCTGCAAAGATAAATATTACACGCATTACCAGTGCGCCAAGAATTCCCCAGAAAAGCACCTTGTGCTGGTACACTGCAGGTACTTTAAAGAATGAGAAGATAAGTACAAACACAAAGATATTATCAATGCTTAATGATTTTTCAATTACATATCCTGTTAAGAACTGCAAAGCGGAATCAGCATTTGTATATCCTTCAGGCGGTAAATAAAAATAATATATGCCGGCATTGAATGTTAAAGCTAGGAATATCCATACTCCGCTCCATATCAATGCCTCTTTAACTTTTATTTCATGCGCTTTCCTGTTGAAAACACCAAGATCCAAAGCCAGCATTATTAAAACAAAAACATTGAAAAATATCCAGTAAATTGATCTTTCTTCCAATGAACTCCTTATAATATATTTATTGTATTAATAAGTTAACTGTAAGGGTTCTGTTTTAAGTTTCTGAAAAAACAATTGACTTTGATGAAATATTGTAAACTACTGAAAATACAATATTAATATTTTTAAAAACATCAGCTTAATTACTGGAATATTAATTTTTTTTCAATGCTTCTTTGTAGGCTTTTAAAGTTCTTTCCCTGGCGAATTTATGATCAACTATGGGTAGTGTGTAACCGAAGCTGCCGAACTCCGGTACCCATTTTTTTATATACTCAAGCTTCGGATCAAATTTTTCCTGCTGTGCCTGCGGATTGAATATCCTGAAGTACGGCGCAGCATCACAGCCTGTACCGGCAGCCCATTGCCAGTTACCTGCATTGGAAGACAGCTCGTAATCAAGCAGCTTATCAGCAAAATATCTTTCGCCCCACCGCCAGTCAATTAAAAGGTCTTTGGTTAAAAAGCTTGCTGTAATCATTCTGACCCTGTTATGCATAAACCCGGTTTGATTAAGCTCGCGCATTCCCGCATCAACAATCGGGTAGCCTGTTTCTCCCTTACACCACGCGTCAAATTCCGTTTCATTGTTTCTCCATTGAATCCTGTCATACTCCGGCTTAAATGATGAAACTGCTGAGTGCGGGTAGTGGTATAATATCATCATAAAAAATTCCCGCCAGATAAGCTCCTTTAACCATGTATCGTTAAGCTTAAGGGCTTCTTTTACCAAACGGCGTATGCTTATTGTACCGAACCTTATATGAACGCTTAACCTGGAAGTGCCATCTACTGAAGGGATATCACGGGTATTGTGGTAATTTTCTACAATACTATTTCTTATTTCCTTTGATGGAAAGTTTATTCCCGCTCTTATGAAACCAATTTCTTCCTGTGAAAGAAGCTTACTCTTAAATTTGTAATAGCTGCTTTGTTTTGGGGGAACAGTTTTTTCTTCAATTGTCTTTTCATCAAATCTTTTCATCCAGGTTTTGCTGTACGGTTTATATATAGTATAGGGCTTACCGTCCGGTTTAACGACTTCGTTTTTTTCTAAAATAAACTGGTCCTTGAATGTGCTGA
>JAPUEV010000118.1 GCA_027492415.1 Ignavibacteria bacterium | reverse complement strand
TTGGGAGGCTGCTCGATCTTGCCCACAACAGTTAGCTTCTCAAGGATCTCATCCATCAGCTTTCTTCCGATATCCTGGTGCACCATCATTCTGCCTATAAAAATGATAGTAGCTTTAACCTTATGCCCCTGCACAAGAAACTCAACAAGGTGGCGGCATTTGAATTCCATATCGTGAGTATCGGTGTTGGGGTGAAACCTGATCTCCTTTAACTGCGTGGAAGTCTTGCTTTTTTTCTGTTCTTTTTCCTTTTTCTGCTTTTCGTAGTTATACTTTCCAAAATTTCCGATCTTGCAAACAGGAGGTTTAGCGTTTGGTGATACTTCAATCAGGTCAAGATCTTTGGATCTTGCCATTCTAAGGGCTTCCTGAGTGGTTTTAATACCGGCCTGGTCGCCGTTCTCATCTATTACCCTTACTTCCGGAACGCGTATCTGTTCATTGATACGGGTTTTGATCTTTTTTTCCTTAATGATTTGCTCCTTTAAATGTTATGAATTTATTTTCTTTGTTTCTTTTTCTTCAATAAGGGACTTAATGAATTCATCCAGTACAAACGTCCCAAGGTCGCCTTTTTTATGCGCCCTAACAGTGATATTACCGTTCTGTTTTTCCTTGTCGCCAAGTACTATCATATACGGTACTTTCTTGGTTTCCCAGTCACGTATTTTATAGCCGACTTTTTCGCTCCTGTCATCAAGCTCTGTCCTGAACTTAGCTTCCTTCAATTTATCATTTATTTCCTTTGCATACTCTAACTGGTTATCAGTAATTGCAATTACCGCTACCTGAACCGGTGCCAGCCATAACGGGAAATTCCCCGCATAATGTTCTATTAGAACACCTACAAATCTTTCCATTGAGCCAAATGGTGCACGGTGAATAACTACAGGTCTGTGTTTAGCCCCGTCACTGCCTATATAATTCATATCAAATCTTTCCGGCTGTACATAATCAACCTGAACTGTGCCAAGCTGCCATTTCCTGTTCAATGCATCCTTTACAATAAAATCTATTTTGGGGCCGTAGAACGTTGCTTCACCAATACCAATAGTACAGTTAAGCTTCATTCTTTCAGCTGCATCCGATACATCTTTTTGTGCCTGTTCCCAAAGCTCATCATTGCCGCCGTATTTATCTTTATTTTCCGGGTCACGGAAAGAAAGCCTTGCCTGGATATCGTTTAAGCCCAGTGATCTTGATACATACTGGGTAAGGTCAATAACATCGCAAAGCTCATCCATCAGCTGGTCATGCCTGCAGAAGATATGAGAGTCATCCTGGGTGAATCCTCTTACTCTTAATAAACCGTTCAATTCACCTGATTGTTCAAACCTGTAAACCGTGCCAAATTCAGCCAGCTTAACGGGGAGCTCCCTGTAGCTGTGAGGCTTATGGTTATATATCTGGAAATGATGCGGGCAGTTCATAGGTTTTAAAAGATACTGTTCCGTTTTGCCTGTCTCATCAGTAAAATCGATCGGCGGGTATTGTGAATCTTTATAATACGGATAGTGGCCTGAAGTTTTGTACATTTCAATATTGCCAATATGCGGGGTATAAACAACCTGGTATCCGCGTTTTACCTGCTCATTCTTTAAAAACGCTTCAAGCTCCTGCCTTACAATTGCTCCTTTAGGAAGCCATATTGGCAGACCGCCTCCAACATTAGGGCTTAACATGAATAATTCAAGCTCAGCACCAAGCTTCCTGTGGTCACGCTTTTTAGCCTCTTCAAGGAAATTCAAATATTCATCAAGCTCTTTCTTTTTTGGGAAAGAAATTCCGTATATCCTCTGCAGCTGCTGCCGGTCTGAGTCACCGCGCCAGTATGAACCGGAAACGCTGAGCAATTTTACATTCTTAAGCTTTGCGGTAGTTGGCATGTGGGGACCCCGGCACAGATCAGTGAATCCGCCCTGGTGATAAAGCGAAACATACTCTTCATTTTTTGCAATATCTTCAAGTATTTCAACCTTATACGGGTCAACACGTTTTGATTTAAAATAAGCTATCGCATCTTCGCGTTTTAAGTCTTCGCGCTCGGTCTTAAGATCACGTTTAGCGATCTCCAGCATCTTATCTTCTATCTTTTTAAGATCTTCTTCGGTGAACTTGTGTTCTGAATCCACATCATAATAGAAGCCGTTCTCTATCGGCGGACCGACACCAAACTTTGCCCCGGGAAAAAGCTCTTCAACAGCCTGCGCCATTATATGGCTGGTGGTATGCCAGTAGACTTTTTTGCCTTCATCATCACCAAATTTAAAGAATTTAACTGATGAATTTTCATTTATGGGCTTTGCAAGGTCAACAAGCTTGCCGTTAACTTCCGCAACAAGCACATCTTCTGCAAGTCCTTTACTTATTGATTTTGCAATATCAAGTGATGAAGTACCTTTGGGAAATTCCTTTGAATTCCCGTCAGGAAAAGTAATTTTAATATTTTCGTTATCGCTCAAATTTTTATAATTGTACTTTTATTTTAACTGGTAATATCTTCTTATGATATCAATTTCTTTCTGAATTGCGCCGCGGTTAACAGATGAATTAACGAAGTCATCATAAACATACTGGTTATTCAGGTTATAGTCGTTCTCTTTTAAATTCGTTTCAAAATAGTTCAGCGCTTCGCGTTCATCTGATTTCATGAAATCTGATGTTGTTGAAGCTGTATCTGATTTTGCCCTGATGCCTGCTTTTACAAAATTCATCAAGTATGTGAACTGCTCTATTGCTTCTCTGTTTATGTAGAGCCCTGCGCTGCGACCCATAACAAGATCTTCATTGATTATCTCGTTGCATCTTGCTATCAAGCCTTCACGCTTATTCTCATCTATCTTAGGCATATTGATGATATCACTGAATGCGCCTTTTACTTTATTGTAATAAGATTCACCCTGTACGATCTTAACATCCGTAAGCTTGGTGAAAGTTAAATTCCATGCATCCGGTGTTTTTGGTGTTTTTGATTCGATCTTCTTCTGTCCCTGTATAAGCAGGTTTGAGACAATTACTTTTGAGGGATCTTCGGGTACAGCAAAGCTTAAATCGGTCGGATTTCCTAAATAGAAAATTCCGGGTCTTGTTGATACATTTCTCTGCAGCACTTCTGCTGTTGTTAATAAGCTTGAGTTCGGCTTGTTAACATCAGGTGA
>JAPUEV010000117.1 GCA_027492415.1 Ignavibacteria bacterium | reverse complement strand
TCCTATTTTACCCTATTTTTTAAGTTATATACTGAGCTTTATTTATATCGGAATTTACTGGAACAATCACCACCATATGCTGCATACAGTAAGAATTGTAAGCGGCGGGATTTTATGGGCAAACCTGCATTTACTATTCTGGCTTTCACTTGTCCCTTTTACTACAGGCTGGATGGCAGAAAATCATTTTGCCTCTATTCCAATTGCGCTTTATGGCGTGAATCTGCTTATGGCTGCAATTGCTTATTTTATACTTCAGTCATTAATACTAAGGCTGCACGGACCCACTTCTCTTCTCAAAAAAGCTATCGGATATGATATAAAAGGAAAAGCCTCACCAATCCTGTACATAGTTGCTATAATTTTATCTTTCTACTATCCCTGGGGTTCAGCAGGTATATATATTTTAGTAGCTTTTATGTGGCTTGTCCCCGATAAAAGGATAGAAAAGACTATCTACCGCAATCAGAACGAATAAAAGTTATCAAATACACCCTTTATATTAATACTCTATTTTTATAAAATGGGAACATTTTGCCATTTTTCAGACTATAATTTTTAATAATTAATCCAAATATTCTGAATTATGAAAAAATTAAAAATTATCGTTCTGTTCTTATCGCTTTTTTCTATAGCAGCATGTTCACAGGAAAAATCACCTTTTGTGAGCTTTGAGGATTACGATAAGCTGATGGATGAGGTAAAGGAACACAGGAAATCCAGGCTGGTGGAGCTGCCGGTATTCAATGAAATGTCAAAGGAAAATGGCGTTATAATACTGGATGCCAGAAGTGATTCAATGTTCGCAAGCAAACATATCAAAGGCGCAATACATCTTAATTTTGCTGATTTCACTCAGGATAGGCTTGCCGCTATTATCCCCTCTTTCGACACCAAAATACTGATATACTGCAACAATAATTTCAAAGATGACCAGGATAATTTTCCTACAAAAATGGTTATGCCTGTAGAAATTAAAAAAGGCGGAGGCGGTGATAAAGGCTTAACCCTGGCGCTGAATATTCCAACCTACATTAATCTGTACGGATACGGATATAAGAATGTTTATGAGCTTTCTGAGCTGATAAGTGTTAACGATACAAGGGTTGAGTTTGAAGGTACTTCCGTAGTTAAATAACATAAAGACCTGTCAGATATTTAAACCTGACAGGTCTGTTGAATGTCAAAGGCATGCCTTTGACCTACCCTGATAAAAATTATTTTATATTTACATTAAATGTCAATGTTTTAGCAGGAGCTTCTTTTTCCCATGACCTAGCGTAGTCTGTTGAATGTCAAAGGCATGCCTTTGACCTACCCTGATAAAAATTATTTTACATTTACATTGAACGTCAATGTTTTAGCGGGAGCTTCTTTTTCCCATGACCTTGCATAATAGAACATGAGCTTAACTGTTCCCGGGGCAACGGCTTTCATATGCCATACTTCTGCGCCGCCCTGGCCTGTTTTTGCATTATCCGGCAGGTCATAATCCATTCCCGCCACAACAACCTGCGCGTTATCTGATACCATGCCGACTGACCATGAGTATCCCGTTGACTGGTTTGATTCAAGTGAAATTGTGAAATTCTCGCCAACACCAGCGCTAATTTCAGTATCTTTTTCTGTATAGGTCTTTTCCTGTGAATAGGAAATTGACGCTAAAACCAACAAAAATACAATTGAAGATGCGTTTATTATTTTTTTCATGCTGTTTAAATTAATTATATGATTTACCCAAAACCATTTTAAAGTGTATCTGTAAACCGGAAGACATGTTTATTGAAATGATATCAGTCCCGGGGGAAAGCTGAATTCAAGCCCTATTTCTTCCATGAACTGCAGTGCTGCTATTAACTGAAGCTTGACACGGTCATCTATATTAAATCCGCGGAATGACTCAACAGTATAGGATTTAATCCCGAACTTAAGCACAAAATTATCAAGCGAGCTGTACTCCCTTACGGAATAATAATGAGTATGATACTGGTAATCACCCACAGGTATCTTTTTATTCATATTATCCACGGATCTCACCAGCAATTCCTCAAATGGCTGCAGGCATGAAATAACTATCTGCCCGTATGCTTTATCAGGGTCAGTTAGTGCCTTTGGTGACCATTTAGTGCGCGCTTCATGCAGGTTAATGATGAGATCAGGCTTAACTGAATCAACCAGCCACATGAATTCATATGCTAACTGGTATTCATACAGGTCAGCTTTAAGATCACCCGGGAAAGCATGGTTAAAATCAAAGTTCACTTCTCTGGTGTTCTGTTTACATGCCTGAATATTCGTCCTGGGGATTACAATAAGCGTGCCTGATAGCAGATTTATATACTTTACAATTGAATCGCATGCCATATAAGAAGCAATTTCATCGCCGTGTATACCGCCATCAAGTATCATAACGGGTCCCGGTTTAGCTCCTTTAAATACAAAGAACGGAGTCTCGTAGTCAGTATACAGGCCAAAGTAATCCTGCCTTACGAACGTATACTGCCCGTTTTCGCTGCCCGAGGTTGTATCAATGAATGGAGATGAAAATGAGACCGATTGTGAAAATAACAGCAGTAATAAAACTAATTTTACTTTTCTCAAATAATTAATATACTGTTATATTAATAGTTCTTGATTTTTTGGCAAGCAGATCGCCAAGCTTAATATAATTCAATGTAATAATTGTTTTACCTTTTTTCAATCCTTTAAATTTTAATACCTGTGTAGTCATATCGGTATTTTTTTCGCCGAACTGATTATCTTTGCCGTCATATTTTGCTATCGTGGGGTCACTGTTTGATGCTACAACCCAGTCAAACTTATTATATGTATCAGCGCTTAATTTCACAGAAGAAATATCACCGACTCCCATAGAAATATTCTCGCCCTTATAGCCTTCAATATCCTTTAATCCCGAACAGGATGTTAATAACGAGAAAGTTATGATAATTAAAATCAGATAAGCTGTATGGATTGTACTTTTCATTTAATGTTAATTTACAATATATTTTAAAATACTCTTATTACTACAGTTTTAGTTTTCTTCGGCAGCTGTTCACCCTGTTTAAGATACTGCAGAGTAATTGTAGTTTTACCTTTTTTAAGCCCTTTGAATTTTAGCTTCTGGACGGATAGATCGGTGTTTTTTTCGCCGTATTCAA
>JAPUEV010000116.1 GCA_027492415.1 Ignavibacteria bacterium | reverse complement strand
GCAAAGATTTAACAATACTGGAAAAGACCTATCTACCGCAGATAGTAGGCGGTCTATGGCTGACGTTTAAACAGATGTTTAAACCTAAAGTTACAAGACAGTACCCTGAAGAAAAATGGACACCTCCTACAGCATTCCGCGGAAGACCTGTGCTTGTTAAGGCAGAGAACGGCATTGAAAGATGCGTAGCATGCGGATTATGTTCCAGGGTTTGCCCAGCGCTTGCAATTGAAGTACAGGCAAATGAAGTGCCCACACAGGAAAAAGAAAGATACCCCGAGAAATTTGAAATTAACATGTTACGCTGTATCTTCTGCGGCTTCTGTGAAGAGGTCTGCCCTGAAGAAGCAATTGTAATGAGTGATGAATATATTATGACCTTCACTTCACAGGACGAAGCCGTATTCGGCAAGGAAAAACTTCTTATGAGCGAAAAGCGCTTGAAGAGACGTCTTGAATTTTTACATGAGAATGTATGAGTAAAAAGCTACTAATTTCAGCTCTCTTAATATTATTGATATTCACAGCAAAGCAGGTTACTTCTGAAGAAATTAATTCAGCAGACGGCGATGATAATGAAAATTCTTCAATTGCCGCGGACAGCACTGATGCCCTCACAGTATTTTCAGCCAAGATAAAGGATAAAACAGTTTATGTTAACTGGAAGGTACTGAACCCGAAGGAAATTTCTTACTTTGAGGTTTACAGGCTTGACCCAAGGAAGAAAGATTATAAAAAGATAAACGATGACAGGATATCAAAGGATGACTTCTTTGAAAAAGCCAGTGAAAGCGATAAGGGAATGCTTTATATGTATAATTACGAGGATTCCCCTGAGCGTGACGGTGTTTATTACTACAAGCTGAAAGGATTTACCGGTAACGGGGCTGTTGTTTTTGAAGCAGATGAGCTGAAAATTGGCATTACAGGGATAAAGAATTTCAGGATAGACCAGAACACACCAAATCCCTTCAATCCGACAACAAATATTTCATACGAGCTATTTGATGCTTCCTACGTTAAGCTTAAAATATTCGATCTTATCGGCAAAGAAATTGTAACTTTAGTGGATGCGAACCAGACAAAAGGAACATATACAGTTACCTTTGATGCATCGAAATACGCTAATTTGACAAGCGGTATTTATTTCTATAAGCTTGAAACCGAAAGGTATTCAGAAGTAAAGAAGATGATATTGACGAAGTAAAAAACAGGATTTGATCTTTAAAAAGCTGAGTGGTTGCATAAACCTCTCAGCTTTTTTTTGCGCTGAAACATTCAGCGCACTCCAAAAACAGCAAATGCTGATTCACTTCACAGGTGACGCTGAAATTTATATAAAATAAAAGGCGTCAGGCAAGCCATGTCGCCTACTTAAATAAAGCAATTTAAAAAGATTACTTAACCTTCAGCTCAAATTCTTTTTCTGTTTCTTCACCGCTTCTGAGTATCTTTAGCTTTATCTTATCACCAACATTCATATCTACAATTATACCCCAGAAATCTGCATCACTTCCAATCTTTTCACCGTTTACAGAGAGTATTATATCTTCGGGCTTCAGACCTTCTTTTTCAGCCATACTACCTTTATCAATACTTACCACTATAGCACCCTGAACATTATTTAACTTAAAGTACTGGGCAATATTCTTATCCACAGTCTGCATGCGCAGCCCGATATCATAATTACGGTCAATCTTGCCATCTTTTTTAATTTTATCAACAATTGCTTTTACCTTATTCAGCGGAATAGCAAAACCAAGCCCGATATTACCGCCGCCCATTGAATTGCCAGTATAGATAAGAGTATTCATACCGATAACTTCGCCAATGCTGTTTACAAGGGGTCCGCCGCTGTTACCGGAATTAATTGCGGCATCAGTCTGTATCATGTTCCTGTAGAACCTGTTCTCGTTGGAATTAAGCTTCATTCCTGTTGCGCTTACAACACCGACAGTAACTGTTGGTTTTTGATTTACCTCAAATAACCCGAACGGATTACCCAGGGCAACCACCCACTCACCTATTATTACATCATCACTGTTGCCCAGCTTAATGAACGGCAGCCCGGATTTATTTATTTTTAAGAGCGCAATATCACTGAAAGAATCTTTCCCGATAATTTCAGCTTCAACATGCTCGCCATCTGTCATAGAAACAACCACTTTACTTGCATTGCCGACAACATGGTCATTGGTTATGATGTAACCGTCTTCTGATATTATAAATCCTGAGCCTAAGCCCTGGACTTCCTGTTTATACGAGCGGTCACCAAAGAACTGTTTAAAGAACGGGTCATCGGCAAACGGGTCACGGTACTCCCTTACCTCGGTTACGCTTATACCCACAACAGCTTTTGAGACCTCGCTCACTGTCCTGGTAATGGCATTATCGCGTGTATCGGTAATATTCCGGTTCACACTTTCACGGGTAACGGTTTCCCCTGCTTTCAGATCAGATGATTCGCGCTTAAAAACAAAGTGCCCGAAAATGAATCCTGATGTAAGTACTGCAACAAAAGTTACAGCAATAAGTAAATATTTTGTTTTGTTCATGTTTTTTAGAAATATAAATTATTGCTTTAAATAATAAAACCGTTCAAGAGCCATAAAAATTCTCACAAATTTTTATTATTATGCCAATAAAGCTCAAGCAAAGTACCCTTAAACGGTTTTTTTGAAGCTGTTTTAAACTTATTTTTTTCTTTTTATAGCTCTTTTAACTGCTTCGGCAATAAAATGGCTGGATATACCGTATTTTTCATAAAGCTCAGTGGCTTTGCCGGATTCACCAAATGTATCGGATGCGCCTATGAATTCAACGGGTGTTGGGTATTCCTGCGCAAGTACTTCTGCAACAGCTCCGCCCAGACCGCCTTTTTTCTGGTGGTCTTCGCATGTAACAATACAGCCTGTATCTTTTGCGGCTTTTACAATTGCATCCCTATCGATAGGCTTAATTGTATGCATATTTATAAGCCTTACAGAGATCTTATCCTTAGCAAGCATTTCCAGGGCCATCATGCTTTCCCAAACCATTAAACCGCTTGCAATAATAGTGCAATCGCTTCCCTCATACAGAGTATCTGCTTTACCGAATTTGAACGGCGCATCAGGGTTTGTATAGTTGGGTGAGTTATCCCTGTAAAACCTGATATAGAA
>JAPUEV010000115.1 GCA_027492415.1 Ignavibacteria bacterium | reverse complement strand
GCAAAACAAAGTGGAATGCTCATAAGGTGTTTAAATTCGGTGAAGCTGCTGCCGTTATTCCTCGAAATTGTAAAACCCGGCTGGTTGCCATTACCAACAATAATAGTATTATTATAAGTGCAAATTGCCAGAACATCTGCATTCCAATTACCTGTATTTATCCAGTTGGCACCGCCATTGGTTGATGTATATATACCAATCTCTCTGCTTCCCACCATGATATTACCGTTGTATACTATTACTTTTTCCGCCCAGGTATCGTTGAAAAAAATCTGATTCCAGCTTGTTCCGTCATTTGTGGTTTTAAATACACCGTGAACTGTAGAGAGATAAGAATTAATTCCGTCAGAAAAAATACTGTAGAAATTTGGCTGAAGGTTCTGCCCGATATCTATCCACGAGCCTCCCAGATTATCTGTCCTGAAAGCGCCATTTTCATAATTCCAGCCTGCATAAGTTGCAAATAAAGTACTGTTCTTAACAGCTAGAGATGTTACCATAGAGAGACCAGTTGGATTACCGATTGAAAGCCATGTTATACCTTCATCTGTTGATCTGTATATTCCGTTGTTTAAAGTACCCAAAAGCAAGTTGCTTCCCATAATAGCCATACATGTACCCTGATATATCGGTGTTCCATAAGCTGTTCTGACCCAGCTGGTTCCGTTATTGGTTGATTTAAATATACCGTTATCAAATGCGCAGAAATAAAGATTACTGCCAAGTTTTGCAAAACCCGAAATTTCTTTATTATTATTTGGAATAGTTACCTGTTCCCAATTTTCTCCGTTATCATCAGAAACAAAAAGGTGACCAATATCATTTCCTTCGCTCATTCCAACTAGTAACCGGGAATTAGACACAAGAGCTGCTGTGCAGTATAGATCCCATATGCCATTGTTTTTTGCCTCCCATGAAAGTCCGTTATTGGTTGATATATTTACAGAGTTTCCGTTTGAGATAACCATTCCGTTTCCAGCAGCAAATTCTGTAACCTCGTATCCGAAAGGTCCGAAGGTTTTTTGCCATTGTGAGTTCAATGAAACTGATAGTGATAAAATAACTAAAATGAATATAAAATTTTTCATATTAACCTATAATTTTATGTTTATAAAATTGCAGGTCAGTGTAGAAACCTGAACCTGTATGATCCGATCAATAATTTTGCAAAATGTTTTTTTGTATCATCAAAACAGGTACCTGAAAAATGTATATGTATATATACGGCCAGAGAAATTTAACCGGAAGGATGAATGAATGGAGAAATGTATTAAAAAGAGAAGAAAAAATACTTAACAATAATTAAGTATTAAAGGAAAGTAAATGGATGAAGTGATTCAGAAATATTCAGTACAAATATAGATTGATTAATAAACGATAGAAATCCTAAAAAATGTGATTATTCAGTGTAATTACACAATTTCTGTGCCAATTCAGATTGGGAGCAGGTTGTTAAAAGCAGGAAAAATCAAAAAATCATTGATAAAATTGAAGAACTGAACATTATAAAAAAACCCGCAAAAATATAGATTTTGCGGGTTAAGAAAAACTGTTTATTTTCTATTTGATTAAAATCATTTTTCTGGTTTCTGTAAAACTTCCTGCAGACAATTTATAGAAATACACACCGCTTGGATATTTTGATGCATCCCAGTTTACTTCATAAGTCCCGGGTTTTAATTGTTCATTCACAAGTGTGGCAACCTCACGCCCAAGCATATCATAAATTAAAAGTGACACACCCCGTCCTTCGGACACCCCTCTCGAGAGGGGAATTTCAAATTTTATTTTAGTTGTTGGGTTGAACGGGTTGGGATAGTTTTGAGAAAGCGAAAAACTTTCTGGCACTTCACTGCTTATAGGCTGAATGCCGATAGGATCGCCGCCTGTTGTAGTTTTGATAATTTCTCCATGGTCTCCTGCTGCCCAGCCTGTATTCCCTGAAATAAAAAATACCGACCACAGGTCACGAGTTGTATTTGTTGAAAGTATATTCCAGTTATTGCCGCCGTTGGTTGTTTTAACAATTTTTCCAAAGCTTCCTGACATCCATCCTGTTTGGGTATTGATAAAGCTTACAGATAAAAATCCGGTTGAAACCCCGGTCTGCTGTGTAAACCAGTTCGTTCCGCCGGTTGAAGTTTTCGCTATGGAAGTACCAAGCTGCGTTCCGCCAGCAACCCAGCCGGTCATATCGTTCACTATTGCTAGATCCCAGAAAGTGGAGTTGTTCATTCCGGATGATTGGGTTATCCAGCTTATCCCACCATCAGTACTTTTTATAATTACAGAGCTTGAGCCGCCCCCAACAGCCCAGCCGGTTAAATCATTAATAAATTGTATAGCAAGTAATGCCCATGGAACACCACCATAATAACTGTTCCATGAAACACCACCATCGGTGGTTTTTCTGATAACTCCAAGCACAGGACCAACAGTCCATCCCGTAAGATTATTAATAAAAAAGATGTCAAAAAAGTCATCAAATGTATTGCCGTGATAACTGCTCCAGTTATTACCGCCGTTTGTTGTTCTCAGCAGAGAGTCATAAGCGCAGGCTACCCACCCGGTATTATTGTTAATAAAAAAGATCCTGTTAGCATAACCATTTGCAGTCCCTGTTGTTAAAGCAAACCAGTTTTGTCCGCCATCGGTTGTTTTAATAATAGTACGGTTAGATCCGCATGCCCAGCCGGTACTGCTATCAATAAAAAATATCGATCTTAATGGCCGGTCTGTATTGGAGTTTTGCACGTACCATCCCGATTGTGAATAACACAGTACAGGGATTAATATTAAGGATAAAAGAATTTTCATAAGAATATATATTTTAATGAGGCCTTACTTCAATAAGATCATTCTTTTGGTTTCTGTAAATTCATCCGCAGTTAATTTACAAAAATACACACCGCTTGGGTAATCAGATGCATCCCAGTCAGCTTTATATGTGCCGGGTTTTAAATCGCCATTAACCAAGGTTTCAATTTCTCTGCCCATCACATCATAAATTGTCAAATTTATAAATCCATTTTGCGGGATAGTAAATTCGAAATTTGTAGTTGGATTGAATGGATTCGGGTAGTTCTGAGAAAGCGAATATCTTTCAGGTACTTCACTGCTTATGGGCTGTATACCGATAGGATCGCCCCCTGTAGTAGTGTATA
>JAPUEV010000114.1 GCA_027492415.1 Ignavibacteria bacterium | reverse complement strand
GTGAAACTGAATTGATATATTCACTGCTATCCTTGCCATAAGGCTGAAGCTGTGTGCTGCCGTCAAGGGAGTGGATCATCCTGCCGTACATCGGGATTGATATCTTTTTTATCTCTTCATACAACCCAACTTCTTTTAAAGCGTGTATACCCCGTGTGGATAGTGCCAGGTTTATCGATTTACCTGCGCTGATATTAGCTTTCCGCATGTCCGGACGGCGTTCATAAACTTCAACTTCATGCCCTTTTTTTGCCAGGTAAATTGAAAGCAGTGAGCCTGCAAGTCCCGCGCCAATAAGTGTAATTTTTTCCATTTTCATTTTTAATAAAACCTGTCGTAAAAATTATCCAGCAGGTTTAGCTATACATTATCTTTACAAAATTCCATACATCAGTAAAAGTGTTATATAACGGCACAGGTGCAACTCTTATTACATCAGGTTCACGCCAATCACATATTACTCCGCTGCTGTTCAGCATTGTATGAAGCTTTTTGCCGTCTGACTTTGCGCGGATAGATAGCTGGCATCCCCGCTGCACTGCATCTGATGGCGTGATTATTTCAATGTTTCCGTTATTATTCTTATTGATAAGGTATTCCATAAATCCTGTAAGAAATTCGCTCTTGCTTCGTAAATTTTCAATTCCCGCTTCATGGAAAATATCCAGCGATGCCCTGAGTGCTGCAAGCTGTAATATTGGGGGATTGCTTAACTGCCAGCTTTCAACTGTAGGTATTGGCCGGAAATCATGATCCATCAAAAACCTTGTTGCCTTATCCTGTCCCCACCAGCCCCAGAACTTAGGTATTGTCATATCAAGCAGATGTTTTTTATGCACAAATGCTCCTGCAATCGCGCCGGGTCCGCCGTTTAAATATTTATATGAGCACCATACTGCAAAATCACAATCTGAGTCATGCAGATTCAGCCTTAAGTTACCGGCACCGTGCGCGTGATCAAAACCTACTATACAGCCTTTTTTATGACCCGCTTCAATTATCTTTTCAAATTCAAATGCCTGCCCTGTATAATAATTAACTCCTGCAAACAGTATAAGCGCAATTTGGTCACCTTCTTTTTCTATACGGTCAAGGATATCATCTGTCCTGATAATAACTTCACCTTCTCTGGGCTTCATTTCAAGAAGGCACTCCCCGGGATCATACCCATGGTACTTTATCTGTGACTGCACCGCGTAATGATCTGATGGAAATGCATTTGCTTCGATAAGTATTTTATTCCTTTGTCCGGTTGGCCTGTAAAAAGATACCATCATTAAATGCAGGTTAACCGAAAGCGAGTTCATGTTAACTACTTCTTCGGGATGTGCGCCAACCAGCTCAGCAGTCTGTTCTGTCAAAAATTCATGATACGGCAGCCACGGGTATTTAGCATGATTATGCCCTTCAACCCCCAGGTTCTGCCAGTCCATCAGCTCCTGCTCTACATAAGTTCTCACTGTTCTTGGCTGTAAACCGAGTGAATTTCCAGCAAAGTAAATTACATCATTACCCTGTTCAGTTTTGGGTATATAAAATCTTTCTCTGAATGAGTGTAATGGATCAATGGAATCAAGCTTTTGGGCAAAGTCCTTATTATTTTCGTATTTCATCACGCTTCCCTTTTTAATTCAGCTTTTAGATGGGTTTTAAGCTCATGGTGCCTGTTTGTTGCCATTTTCATTTCATAGCATAAAATATCGCCTTTAAGAATATACTCCCTAACAGTACTTATCATCCTTTCATCATTGCCAAAATGCTTTGAAGTAAAGAGTGCGCAGGTTTTTCCGGAATCTACTGTAAGCTTAGTCAGCTTTAATACTTCAACCCTGCCGTTGCTCTGTGAGTTTGAAAGCTCGATCTTTCCCTCACCAGTCTGAATGATAAAGCCTGATTCTCTGTGAAGAGTGTTCTTTGCACGTTCAGGATCAGAATAATTGGTTTTCTGTACATAGAAAATTATATCCTTAGTATAATCATATTCAAATACCATCGTTTCGTCATATCCTGCCGGGTTTATTGTTGGATATTCAGCTAAACCCTTACCTGACCATTTACCGGCAAGGAATAAAAGCTCGTTAATAGGTAATTTCATTCTGTTAGCTTATTTAGATTTCAGCTGTTCAAGCATCTTCTTTGCGTTATCATTTGCAGGATTCAGCTTTAATGATTTCTCGTAATTCTTAATTGCGTTTTTGATATCACCTGCTGTCATACATCCTTCTCCCATGCTGTCATAAACATTAGCTGACTCTGGATACTGCTCAATATTCAGCTTAAAGATCTCAACAGCTTCTTTGTTCATACCAACCTGTAAAAGCTGGTAGCCAAGTATATTCAGCTGGCTCTCTTTGAAATTGTAATCTTTTTCATAATCATTATACAGAGTCCAGTAAGTATCTATCGCTTTTTCAACGTTCTTATTAACAACTATAGTCATTAAAGTATCCACAATTGATTTTTTTGCCTTATGAACGCCAAGCAGCTCTACATCAAAAACCAGTGTTGCATTAGGGGGAATAACTTCACCTGCGCCGCGCTCGCCGTAAGCAAGCTCTGGGGGTAAAATGAACCTGTACTGGTCGCCTATTTTCATTAGCGCAACGCCTTCATCCCAGCCTGCAATAACCTGTTTTGCTCCCAGTGTGAACTCAAACGGCTCGTTCCTGTCTCGTGATGAATCAAACTTTTTGCCATCCAAAAGCCAGCCTGTATAATGTACTTCAGCTACTTTTCCTGATTCTGATTTTTTGCCCTTACCGTTCTTTACTACTATATACTTTAATCCTGAGGATGTTGTAACTGTATCACCTGACTGTGCAAATAAGCAGGCTGTAAACAGTATTAATATGAACGCTAATTTTTTCATAGGTATAATATATTAAAATATTTTTGTTAATTATGTAAATTACAAATACAAACATTAAACTTACAGTCAAAGTTATATCTATATAAATGAATATATGACGGCAAAAGCCTGTTAATTTCTTGAGATTCAGAATATCTTCAGGGATTATCTTCTCTATAAAGAACACAGGATATTTACGATCAGATAATTGCATCTTTTTACACTAAAATGTTGTAAATAAATCACTAAATTTACGGCTTATATTAAATTATTTTTAAGGAGAGCAGCGTGAAGAAGTTTTCTATTATTTTATTATTTTTACTGAAT
>JAPUEV010000113.1:2562-3190 GCA_027492415.1 Ignavibacteria bacterium | reverse complement strand
TCGCTCATCGGTATCAGGTAACCCCCGATGTTGGCTATCTGCACCTCGTGTGGTTCGCGGATATCAAGCAGGAAAACCTTTTCGCCTTTATCCAGCCTTTCTTTATATTCCTCTACTGTAATTTCCCAATCAGAGTATTCTGACATTTTTTCCCCTTTGTTTATATTATTATTTTCTTTTTTATTTATTCCGCAAAACTCATCATAATCAATAAGAGTCTTTATCTGTGGATCTGATGAACAGACCGGGCACCTGGGATCTTTTGAAAAACTAATCTTTCTGAAATCCATATTAAGTGCATCTACAAGTAACAATTGGCCGTTCAGCAATTTACCTTTTCCAATTATATACTTTATAACTTCATTCGCCTGCAATGAACCAATAATCCCCGGCAGCACACCAAGTACTCCGCCTTCGGCACAGTCTGGAACTTCCCCCGGGTTCGGAGGCTCCGGGTAAAGGCACCTGTAACATGGCCCCGTCTTGGGATCAAAGAAAGAAACCTGCCCATCGAACCTTAATATGCTACCGTAAACAAATGGCTTGCCAAGCATTACACATGCATCATTTACCAGATACCTTGTTGCAAAATTATCTGTTCCGTCAGCTATTATATCATAATCATTCA
>JAPUEV010000113.1:0-2552 GCA_027492415.1 Ignavibacteria bacterium | reverse complement strand
AGAATATCAAATGCATTATCTTTTGTCAGCCTTTCAGTATAAAGTGTAATTTCAATGTTCGGATTTATTTCAAGCAGCCGTGCTTTTGCAAGCTCCGTCTTTAAATGCCCCACATCGTTGGTTGAGTACATCACCTGTCTCTGCAGATTTGAATAACTCAGATCATCAAAATCAACTATGCCAAGCCTGCCAACACCTGCTGCCGCCAAATACATTCCTATAGGTGAACCAAGCCCGCCCGCACCTAATATCAGCACTTTTGCAGATTTTAGTTTCAACTGACCCTCTACACCAACTTCGGGAATTACAAGATGCCTGCTGTAACGCTCAACTTCTTTGGGAGTAAGTGTTTCTGCTTTTATGTTATTAATGGCTGATTTTTGCATTGCGAACAAAATTACTCAAAAAGTAATTATATATAAAGGTGATATAATATAGTACAATTAAACCCGGTAATTAACATGTTGAATACCACTGGTTTGCCTAAAAATGGGAATTTAATACCGTATTATGCATTTATAATAACTGTAAACCTGTATTTAGCAATAGAATAGTAAGATAAAAATCATTATTTTTGCTGTTCTAACAGAAATAATTAATCATTAAAAATATATGTCCATCCAAAACGGAAAAAAAGCAAGTCCTTTAATGAACAAAAGTAAGTCTAAGAAAGAGTGGCTGGCAACTGCCGAAGCTCTGCCTACAACAGATATGAAATTCACTTCTCTCAGCGGCGAAGAAGTTGAGCTTTTATATACCCCTGAAGATGTGAAGAACATCGATCCTGTAGAAGATATCGGTTACCCGGGTGAGTTCCCCTATACACGCGGAATTCATCACAATCTCTACCGCGGTAAATTATGGACCATGCGCCAGTTCGCGGGATTCGGGTCACCTGAAGATACCAATGAGCGCTTTAAATATTTACTGGCTCACGGGCAAACGGGTCTTTCCACAGCTTTTGATATGCCAACACTTATGGGGTGGGATTCAGATGATGAGCTGGCCGAAGGTGAAGTAGGTATCTGCGGTGTTGCAATCTCCTCACTGGATGACATGAAGGTTCTTTTCAACGGTATACCGCTGGATAAAGTATCAACATCAATGACAATTAACTCACCGGCTGCAATGATGCTGGCATTCTATCTTGGAGTGGCAGAAGAACAGGGTGTTCCATTTAATAAGCTGCAGGGTACAATGCAGAACGATATTTTAAAGGAGTACATTGCGCAGAAGGAATTCATTTATCACCCTGAGCCATCAATGAGAATTATCGTTGATATGATAGAGTACTGCAAAGATAACGTTCCTAAGTTCAATCCTGTTTCTGTCAGCGGTTACCATATCCGCGAAGCCGGCTCAACCGCAGCACAGGAGCTGGCATTTACTCTGGCAGATGGCTTTGCATATATTGAAGCTTGTATTGCCCGCGGTATGGATGTTGATTCATTTGCCCCGAGAATTTCGTTCTTCTTCAATTCTCATCTGGATTTCTTTGAAGAGATCGCTAAATTCCGCGCAGCAAGAAAAATTTACGCCAAGCGTATGCGTGATAAATACGGCGCGAAAAATCCAAAGTCATGGACGCTCCGCTTCCATACACAGACTGCAGGATGCTCATTAACTGCTCAGCAGCCTGAAAATAATATAGTAAGGACTGCAATCGAAGCGCTTGCAGCAGTTCTTGGCGGCACACAGTCACTGCACACCAATTCAATGGATGAAACACTGGCACTGCCTTCTGATAAAGCTGTAAAGATCGCTTTAAGGACACAGCAGATAATAGGATATGAACATGGTGTAATTAATACTGTTGATCCTTTAGGCGGAAGCTATTACGTTGAAGCTTTGACGCAGAAAATGGAAGATGAAGCTGAAGAATACTTCCGTAAAATTGACGCTTTAGGCGGCGTGATTGCTTCTATAGAAGCAGGCTTCTTCCAGAAGGAAATTGCTGATGCTGCTTACCACTACCAGCTTGAGCTTGATAAGAAAGAAAAAATAATTGTAGGCGTTAATGAGTTTGTTGAAGAAGATGAAAAAATTGATATTCCTATTTTAAAGATTTCAAAAGAGGTTGAGCGCGTTCAGGTTGCAAGGTTAAAAGAGCTTAAGGCTTCAAGAAATAATGAAAAAGTAAAAGAAACACTTGATGCAATGATACAGGCTGCCGGCGACGGCACCAACCTGATGCCTAAGATACTAGACTGCGCAAGGAACCACGTTACTCTTGGCGAAATGTGCAATGCCTTAAAGGAACCGTTCGGCGTTTACGAAGAACAGGCAGTATTTTAATAAAGGTATAACTGCTTAATGTATTACCCCTCCTGATCTTATTATGGAGGGGTTTTTAATTTCAATCAATTTTTCTTTTAACACAGGATACTATATATGAAAAATCGCTTTTTGATTATGATAAGATAATTAATTTAGAATCTGTATTAACCTGATTTTTTGAATTGAATATCTATTACAATTGAGATACTTTTAAGCTGATTTTAATAGAAATATTAAAATATTTCAAAATTACAGCATATTATTTTACTATCATT
>JAPUEV010000112.1 GCA_027492415.1 Ignavibacteria bacterium | reverse complement strand
GGTTCAGCCCTACAAACTCAACTGAATCGGATATAACCACAGAATTATTTATGGGCTTCAGCGGCGTGAACGAAATATTCCTTAGCGGCAGCGGGATCATTATCACATTGTTTGAAGGGTCTTCATTCGGGTACTTGTGATTATAATCCAGTGTAGCCTTTAGTGAATAATTCCCTATAGTATCAATACTGAATGTATATGATAAAGTATCGTAATATTTGAAATCAGTTATGGTTGTATCTTTGAACCTGAATTGTGAGCCGTTCTTAAGTATTTCAAACCTTACCTGGCAAGTATTCACAAATAACCCGTAATTTTTCGGGAAGATCTTCCAGGTTACCTCTTCGCCTACAAGTGGGTATTGATTAGTTATTCTGTAATCTGTCTGGCCGATCACAAATTCAGGTCCTGCAGGTAATAATAATTTTGATGCCGGGTCACCCAGCAGGTTATAGCAGTTTATCATATTCCTAACCTGGAAATTGGAAGAGTCAGCAGTCATAAAATTATTGGCATACTTAACAAGCGAGCCCATCCTTCTTATTGTATCCTGCGAAAGTCCCTGAAGTATGTATTTATTTATCTCATTGCCTGCGCTGCTGAAGCTCCATCCTGTAGTTCCTACAAAACCTAATGCGCCCCGGTTTGGAGCAAAAACAAACTTTTCACCAAAGCTTCTTGTGTTGGCTACAGAGTTTTGCCCGGTAAAACATGTCATACTCAATACCATAGGCAGTCTGCTTCCGTTATTCAGGGTTAAAGGATCTTCAAGGCCAAGCTCCCAGTTCTGGCTGGCTGCATGGCCAATAAAATTTATCAGCAAGCCGCCGCGGTTAATTGCGTTCTTAATTGAATCAGCATAATTGAACGTTATATATCCCGCTGAATCATTTCTGTAGATCTTCTCTGCTATACCTGTTACCGGTGAAGGCAGAATATGATTATTAACAAACTCATTAGATTGTGTCTGGTAGGCGATTTGCTCTATCCTGTTGGGACCGCCGGTTATCATTATGAAATTTTTCCACCAGCTTTGCGGCGGCTCTGCTTCATATAGTATTATCTTGTTCACAACATCCTGCGCTTCCTGTGGTGTGTAAATCGGAAGCCTGCCTATTGCAGCCTGGTGAAAATACGTAAAGCCGTTCAGGTTGAAGTTTACAAAATATCCGTCTGAAGGAGGATTGCCGTAAACCGGTATGAAATTTTTATAGTAATTTGCTGAAAGCCTGTTATTCTTGGGGTCAAGTGAGCCTCTTCCCATTAAAACTATATAGCCGGGTTTAGGCTGAGCCCAGTTATCGTACGCGTTCTTTACAAAGCGTCTTAACGCTAATGGACTTTCTATCCCGTAGTTGAAAATATCGGTTATATCTTCTATCGATGCTTTTACTGACCTGAAATTATCATGAGACTGCCTGTAGCTTCTAAGCTGTTCAGCCTGTGACTCAAATAACCGGTTATAAACAACAATATAATCTGCTCCCGTAGCAGATGTTACAAGATCAGGCACCTGCCTTTGCTCTATCCTGAAAGGCCTTTTTGTAATTACCTGGTTTGATATTTCAAAATCACCGTTCTGCTTTCCTGTAAAGAATAATGTATCTGCCTCTGAGCTTATATTTGTGATCTTGATATTATTTTTAATATCATATACCGTATAGGTTGCAGATGAATTAAAACCTGTTACCCTGAACTTTGCCGAAGAAGTATCAGTTGTATTTAATGTTATCCGGCACTGGTTATTTGAAAATCTGAATTCCTTAGGATAGGATATTTCAATGAGATCAAAATACAGGCTGGGTGTTGCACTTACATTCTGAAATGTCGGCTCATACGTAACTTTAACGGTATTTTGCCCGCTGTTAAGCAATGAGCTCTGGAATGAAACTGTTGTATCAAACCTGTTATAATCATCTCTTGCAAGGGTAGTTATGTTTGTGCTGTTTACTGTTAATACAATTTTATGTTCATTAAATGATGAATCCTTTGAGTTGGGGAATGCGAATACCCGGAATGTACAATTTGAAGGCAGGCTGCTTAACAGGGGTAGAGAAAAATTCCTGCTGATAACATAGCCGTTCTGAGGACCAAGCTCTCTCCAGTACCAGCCTTCACCTGATATCTTTTCTGTGTTAAAATACCTGTAATCACCGTTCGGATTTGTTGTTAATCCTAATGAATAAACTGAATCCCTTTCAAAATGGATCTTTTCACTTGCGTAATCAAACAAATATTCATTCTGTACGGTATAATTTGATAGTGTGAACCTCAGACCATTATTGCCGTCCCAGCCTATCCAGTATGCGCTTGTATCGGAATACAGGTCATAATACTCATCTGTGGAATAGTCAAAAGTTGTAGCTCCAAAGCTTGCCAGGTAAGATGTTGTGACACCTCCATCATTTTTTTTGCCGTAAAAATCCAGGAAATCGTTAGCGTCAAAAGACCCATCCTGTTCGCCTTCAAAATATACAGGTACCTCGCTGCCTTTGTAATATACTTTTACTGTACGGGGATCGATATTAGAGGTGTTTATACCGGAATTCGTGAATTCATTCCGTGTAATACGGTATATGCCGTCATCTGCAACATACATTTTAAGGTATGTTTTATTCGGGGTTATCCAGTTATAGTTTTGAGCAAGTGAAAAACCGGATAATAATGCGAAAAGTAATATACAAATCCTTATTTTTACGGCATTCATTATGCCAATTTACGCATTTTTATCCTAAATATTCTATATAAAAATAGGGGATTGCCTATTATGTATCTTGTAAAATATTTCACCGGGTTTGTAAGCCATCGCCAAAGCCACTCCATTCCTGTTTTCTGAAATATCACCGGACCCCTCTTCTTTTCACCTGCAAATACCTTAATTCCTTCGCCAACACATATTATCACGTTACACTTAATTTTATCTTTATTATTCATTACCCATGTTTCCTGCAGCGGAGTGCCTAACCCCGCAACCAATATATCGCAGTTAGAACTGTTTATTTGCTCTATAACTGTTTCGTCATTGAATTCATACCCTGCATGATAACCCGCTGTTTTCAGTTTTGGTATATTCTCCTGAATTTTCAAAAGGGTCTCCTCATCATGGCCAAAGAAAAAAATGCTGAAATTATTTTCAATACATTTATTCCATAATAGCGGGTAAAAGTCAGAACCGGTAAATCTTTTATTTAAGCCGCTATC
>JAPUEV010000111.1 GCA_027492415.1 Ignavibacteria bacterium | reverse complement strand
ATAATCGCGCAAAACAGATAGGCGCAAATATTGATATCAATTCCATGCCTGGTAAAGGCACAAAAATTAAATTTGATATAGGACTATAAATGATAACTGTAGCTGTAATAGAAGATGATAAATTCATCAGGGACTCTTTAGGTGAAATGTTAACCGAGGCTGAAGGGTTTGAGTGTTCCGGTAAATATATCAATTGTGAAACTGCGCTTGAGAGCTTTCAGAACAATAAACCTGAAGTAGTATTGATGGATATTGAGCTGCCGGGTATGAACGGTATAGAGGGCGTAAAGCGGATAAAGGCAAAATATCCTAAAGTTGATATTATTATGCTTAGTGTGCATGAAGATATAACTATGATATTTGATGCATTAAGCGCAGGCGCTTGCGGCTACCTGGATAAAAGCGCACCGGAAGAAAAAATACTGGATTCCATAAAGGAAATTTATGATGGCGGGGCACCCATGTCATACAAAATTGCCAAGCTGGTAGTATCTTCATTCCAGAAGAAGCCGGAATCAGGCCTGACTGAACGGGAAAGGGATGTACTTGATAATCTTTGCAAGGGATACTCCTACAAAGAAATTGCAGTGAACCTGTTCATAACCGTGGGAACGGTAAGACACCATATAAAAAATATTTATTACAAGCTGCAGGTACATTCCAAATCAGAAGCAGTAGCAAAAGCATTAAAAGACCGTATTATCAACTGATCCCGATAATTCCTTACCGAATTAATAATAAAACCATATATATGTGAGATGTTCATTCTGAATTTGCATAGTTAACTTGCATAAAATTCAGGAGAACAATTTATGAAAAAACTTAACATCTGTAGGCTCTTTATAACAGCAATTCTGTTTTACTTTCCATCAATAATTTATTCACAGTATTTTGTAAAAGTGACTGATGCCGGTAATCCGATAGTCAAT
Organism: Ignavibacteria bacterium; assembly: GCA_027492415.1. Classification (GTDB taxonomy): domain Bacteria; phylum Bacteroidota; class Ignavibacteria; order Tepidaquicellales; family OLB5; genus OLB5. Next base: position 2,281 of record JAPUEV010000111.1, on the reverse strand, counting down.
GAACCATTAACAGGTAATTACATTGGTACAAGCTGGGTAGATATTGATAATGATGAGCTTATTGATCTGTATATTTCAAGGAAAGATATTTTTAAAAATCTTGGTAACGGTAATTTTGTAAAGCTGACGGGTTCAATTCCGTTTATCGGGAATGTTCTTGGAAATTCCTGGGCAGATTATGATAACGACGGTTTCATTGACCTTTTCACCGTTTCAACAAACCAATCAGCTTCTTTTTCGCATTTGTACAGGAATAATGGCAACGGAACATTTACAAAGATATTAACCGGTTCCATTGCTGATTCAAATGCAAATACAGGCTGGGGCTGTGTATGGGGAGATATAAATAACGATACGTATCCGGATCTTGTGATCTCTGTAGCATCCGGGTTTGGAGGAGTATCTCACCAAAACAGGCTGTTTTATAATAACGGTAACGGGACGTTTACCCGGACAGATACAACAGATATTACAGATTCAATTGATGCTTTCACTGTCCCTGTTTTTTCTGATTATGACCAGGACGGTGATATCGATCTGTTTATAGGTACGGGGCCTGCAAACAACATCGGCGGAAAAGATTATTTGTTCAGAAATTTTCTGAAAGAGCAGAATGTACCTTATTACTACAACAGGATAGATACCGGAATTGTCGGGAATGATATTGTGGACGGACAGAACTGGAACTGGATAGATATAGATAATGACGGTGATCTTGACGCATGTTTAACAAACTATTCCAGCAACATATTGAACAGGATATACAGATGTGAAGCTCAGCGTTATTACGTAAAAATGACAGCTGCTGAGGTTGGAACAATTGTTTCTGATGCAGGCAACTGGCTTGGCAATACATGGGGTGATTTTGATAATGACGGTGATGTAGATTGTTTCATTACAAACGATGCAGGCTTCAGCAGGTATTACGCCAATAACGGCAGCGGGTTTTTCAGCAGGATAGATACCCTGGCTGTAAATATTAACGGGCAAACTTACGGAGCAGCAAGTGCAGATTATGATTATGATGGTGATCTTGATCTGTTTATTGCAGGAACCAACTCAACAAAAGGATTATTCAGGAATGAATCCGGTAACAGTAATAACTGGGTCAACTTACACTGCATTGGTTCAGGACCAACGCCCGGTATGACGAACAAATCTGCTCTTGGAACAATTGTAAAAATTAAATCAGTAATTAACGGTGTTCCCAAATGGCAGATAAGGGAAATAAACGCACAGAACGGATTTAACTCAATGAATGCATTAAATGTACACTTCGGTATCGGCAATGCATCCGTAATTGATTCAATGATAGTAAAATGGGGCGGCGGATCAACGCAGATTTTTACAAATGTTACACCCGGCAAGTTTTATAAGCTGATTGAAGGACAAAGCCTGAATGAAATATTAATAGGGATAAACCAAATCAGCACACAAACTCCCGGCAATTACAAGCTTGAACAAAATTATCCAAATCCGTTCAATCCTGTTACAAATATCAGGTTTTCAATACCTAAATCATCTGGTGTTAAATTAACTGTGTTCGATATTACAGGGAAGCAAGTTTCAGAATTGATAAACAGGCATATGGATGCCGGTGAATATGAGACTGAATTCAGCTCTGTTGATCTTGCAAGCGGAATATATTTCTATACACTGACTGCCGAAAGCTACACAGAAACTAAAAAAATGATGTTGGTAAAGTAACGTAGTAACTTTTGAAATCTGCCTAGGCAGAATTATAAAATAAATTTTTAAGCGCCTGTTCAGCAACGAGGGCGGTCGAGATGGCTACTTATAGCCAGGCTTGATTTAAGAACAGGCGCTTAATTTAAAATAAAATAAAATGGAATTAATTTATAAAGCAGGCCTGGCAATAATAATCTTTCTGGCGTTAACACTTTCAATTACTGTGGCTCATGCCCAGACATATGAAGAGCCATGTAAATCCCCGGAGGCATCGCAATTCGATTTTTGGGTTGGAAGCTGGGCTTTGGAGTGGAAAGATCCGGATGGGACACACAGGACAGGTACAAATAATGTAACTAAAATACTTGGAAGCTGTGTAATTGAGGAGAACTTTTCAACCGGTGATAAATCATACCTTGGAAAAAGTATATCAATGTACAGCCCGGCAAAAAATATGTGGCAGCAGACATGGGTTGATAACCAGGGTTCATATTTGGATTTCACCGGGGGTATGGATGGTGATAAGATGATACTCGAAAGAAAAGGAAAGAATAAAAAAGGTGTTGATGTACTACAAAAAATGACATTTTAC
>JAPUEV010000110.1:204-3215 GCA_027492415.1 Ignavibacteria bacterium | reverse complement strand
GCTGCCATTCAGGCTGGCTGCGATGCATATTTCGGTTACCCTATTACTCCACAGTCAGAAGTTCTGGAATACCTTGCAAACGAAATGCCTAAACGCGGAAGAGTTGTGCTGCAGGCAGAAAGCGAAGTAGCATCAATTAACATGGTTTACGGCGCTGCAGGTGCAGGCTTCAGGTCAATGACAAGCTCATCCTCTCCGGGTATCAGCTTGATGCAGGAAGGGATTTCATATATTGCAGGTGCTGAGCTGCCCTGCCTTATAGTTAATGTTAACCGTGCAGGTCCGGGGCTAGGAACAATTCAGCCCGGCCAGGGAGATTACTTCCAGTCAACAAAAGGCGGCGGACACGGCGATTACCGCATGATAGTTCTTGCACCATCATCAGTACAGGAAATGGCAGATTTTGTTTTTTTAGGTTTTGATCTTGCCGATAAATACAGGAACCCGGTTTTGATATTAAGTGATGGCGCTATTGGCCAAATGATGGAAAAGGTTACTTTCGGCAAATTTAAACCGAACAAAATTGATAAACCCTGGGCAACCGTTGGCAAGCCTGCTGACAGGCAAAGGAATTATATCACTTCTCTCCACATTCGCCCGGAAGAGCTTGAAAAACATAATGAAAAGCTTGTTGCAAAATATAAGGAAATAACTAAGAACGAAGTAAGATTTGAAGAGATAATGACTGAAGATGCTGAATATTTATTTGTAGCGTACGGACTTACTGCAAGGATATGCCACAAAGCTGTTAACCTTGCAAGGGATAAAGGGATAAAAATTGGTTTATTAAGACCGATCACTTTATATCCATATCCCAGTGATAGAATTAACCAGCTTGCTGATAAAATGAAGTTAATATTGACAGTTGAGCTTAACTCGGGGCAAATGGTTGAAGATGTAAGGCTTGCAGTTAACGGTAAAGTTCCGGTTGAATTCTATGGCAGGATGGGTGGAATGCTTCCAAGCCCTGATGAAATAGTAAATAAATTAGAAAAATTAATCAATAAATATCATGCGCTCTGAAGAAAATTTGCTGGTAGATGAGCAGCTCATCACGATCAAGGATGAGACTGTTTCTAAGCAACCTGCTGAAAAAGAAAATACAGATACAATTGCTGCAGATAAACCAAGATGTATGGATGATGAATACGAAATGGTTTATCACAAACCAAAAACTATGGTTGATGTCAGCATGCATTATTGCCCGGGATGCGCTCACAGCACTCTGCATAAGCTTATAATGGAAGTTGTTGATGAAATGGGTATCCAGGAAGAGACCATTGGTGTTGCACCGGTAGGTTGTGCAGTTTTCGCATATGATTATATGGATATTGATATGTCTGAAGCGGCACACGGCAGGGCCTGCGCTACTGCGACCGGAATAAAAAGACTTATGCCTGAACGGTATGTGTTCACTTACCAGGGTGACGGCGATCTTGCAGCTATAGGTATAGCAGAAACTATCCACACAATTAACCGCGGAGAAAATATCGCGATTTTCTTTATGAATAATGCGGTATACGGAATGACAAGCGGTCAAATGGCTCCAACAAGCCTTGTTGGTATGAAAACCACAACAAGTCCGTTTGGCAGAGATGTTGCCGATTATGGTTACCCTATCAAAGTATCTGAGCTGATAAGCCAGCTGCCCGGTGCATTTTATGTAACAAGGCAGGCTGTTAATTCAGCTACTGCAGTAAGAAAAACCAAGAAGGCAATTCAGAATGCATTCAAATATCAGAAGCTGAATAAAGGCACCTGTTTTGTAGAAGTTATCGGCAATTGTCCTTCTAACTGGAAAATGACACCAATAGAAGCAAGCAATTATGTTGATAACGAAATGATAAAGACATTCCCGCTAGGCGATGTTAAGCTGCCAAAAGGTGAAGATCTAAAATTACTTGAGGAGGTTAAATAGTTATGTTAGAAGAACTCATAGTAGCCGGCTTTGGAGGACAGGGAGTCCTTTCGATGGGAATGACACTTGCTTATGCAGGTATGATAGAAAACAAAGAAATTTCATGGATGCCTTCATACGGACCGGAAATGCGCGGAGGAACAGCCAACTGCATAGCTATTCTTTCTGATGCAAAGATAAGCTCACCAATAATCTCAGTATTTGATTCCGCTATAATATTAAACCAGCCCTCGATGGAAAAATTTGAGTCAAAAGTTCTGCCGGGCGGGCTGCTTATATATGAATCAAGCAATATTTTAAAACCGAGTACAAGGACAGATATTGAAATAATCGGTATCCCCGCTGCAACAGAAGCAGTAAAAATGAAGAACAGCAAGATACTGAATATGATAATGCTAGGCGCTTACCTGGAAAGAAAACCTGTTGTCAAAGTGGATTCCATTATCGAAGCATTGCGTAAAGTTCTGCCTGATAGATACCACCACCTGCTGCCTATCAACAAACAGGCATTAGAGCGCGGTGCAGAGCTTGTTGCAAAAGAAATGATAAGCTTAGGCGAAGCATTTTAATTATGATTTGTTCAGAAACCCGGATTTTTTCCGGGTTTTTTTATTAATATCAGTTTCAACAAGTCATATTATTTAATGATTTTATTGACATAAGTCATATGAGACTTAATAATTATTTATCATTATTGTATAGAAGCATTAGAAAATATAATAAAATGGCCAGATATATACTTGTTTTATTGTTCATTACAATTGTTATCAGCTCCTGCAGCAATAATAATCCGGTTACTGTTGAAAATAACACTCCCACTGATTATGTAAAAATATTTACTGCAGAAACAGGCAGCAATAAATTTGAAGTATACAGCCTTTCCTCAAACAATTTTATTTACGGCTTCAATGATCTTGGGATCAAAGTATATATTAACAATACCGAACAAACATCAGGTTTTGTAAAATTCCGTTCAACTATGTGGCACGGTTTAGGCGGACCATTCCACTCCATTCCATCTTCAGATAAGTTTATTTACGATAATACAAAGAACCTGTTCACGGGCTACTCGATATTTATCATGTACGATACG
>JAPUEV010000110.1:0-194 GCA_027492415.1 Ignavibacteria bacterium | reverse complement strand
AATTTGAAGTATACAGCATGTCTTCAAACAATTTTGTTTATGGTTTCAATGATCTTGGTATAAAAGTGTATATAAACAATACTGAACAGACTTCAGGGTTTGTAAAATTCCGTTCAACAATGTGGCACGGATTAGGCGGTCCCTTCCATTCCGTTCCTTCTTCAGATAAGTTTATTTATGATAATACAAAGAAC
>JAPUEV010000109.1 GCA_027492415.1 Ignavibacteria bacterium | reverse complement strand
GTTCTTGGCACCACAACTTTTCCTCCAGCTTTATTTATCCTTTCCATCATTTCATCAAGGATACCATCTGCATTAAGATAAACCATTGCACCTTTATCGCTTGGTACGTAACCTTCACCGTGAACAATTGCGCCGCTGACACCACCCTGCTCATCGTAAGGCAGGAATCCCATGCGGTATGGTCCCATCATCTGGTCAGCGATACTTGCTTCAAAAATCGCTTCGTAAAATTTCTTAGCCCTGTCAAAATCGGTAACGGGCAGCTCAAACCAGTTTATTGTGTTTCTCATAAAATTAAACCTTTCTGCTGAATTATATTATTTTGTAAAATATTATGCAACAAACATACGAAGGCTTGCGCTATCTCACTTCTTTATTCTTGCTAATTTATGTTCAAATGAATTATAACTTTCCCGGGCAACTTCAGGTGACATACCGTATTTCTGTTTAAAAAGCCAGCTAAAAGAGCTAAGTGAGCTAAAACCAACTTCAAAGCAAACTTCGGTAATACTCATATCCGTTTTCATAATAAGGCTTGAAGCTTTTGCCAGTCTTTTTTGTGTAATATACTGGTATGGGGTATCCTGAAAAACATTCTTGAACAGCCTTATGAAATGAAAATTTGACATACAGGCAATTTTAGCGGCATCTTCAATTTTCATTTCTGTATGGAAATTATCATCAATATAATCTTTGGCATCATTGATCTTTTTATACACTTCTACTTTTGTTGACCTTTTTACAGCGGGTATCCTGTGTATTTCACCGGCAACCTGTTTATGTATTTCAAACAATACTTTTAACAGCAAATAGAGCTCTTCTTCAAGCCACTGGTCATCATTAAACCCGGTTTTAGCCGCAAGCTTGAATTTGTAAATGAACTGCATTAGCCTTCCGTCAAAAGGATAGATCATTTCCATAAATGTTACCGGCTGATCTGATATCACAGTATTGTTATGCGGGTTATCAAGGATACTTTCTTCACCTGCCAGGATACTACCCAGAACCTCTTCAGCAAATGACTGCCTGAAAAAAACTGAGAGTGTTTCCGATTCTTTTTCTGACTGTATACGCGCAGAATATTTCTGACCGCTGTTAAATACCAGGTAATTAAAAGGCTGCACCCTGTAGCTTCGCTGTTTAGTTGCAAAATACTCTTCCCCTTTCAGCGTGAATTTCAGGGTTAGGGGTCCGGTATGCAGCGGGTAGTAAGCTGATCTTGTATTATTGTATATTATCATATTTGGCCAGCCGCTATCAATTTCCGGGCATGGAGAGTTAATATCAAATCCGGGTTTGGTATAATCGGGGTAGCCTAATAGGATCATAATATTATTAATTGTTGGCGCTAACACTGCTTACGCAGTGGCAGCCAGCAACGGGAATTTATTTTTATGGATTAATTGAGAGCAGGCAATTTTATATATAAATCAGGAATTTTACAACTGAAATAAAAACCCCATTTAACTGAAAATTCCGCCTAAAATTATATATTACTATAGATTTAACTTGACAATACAGAAATGATATATTATTTTGGAAACTAATAGAACGATTTTAGTTTCCTATGACTTTAAACGAACTAATACAAATACCCGGCGCGAACTTTTCAGATGAAAAACTGAAAATATTGAACTATGCTCAGGAAAGATTTTTCCGTGAGGGCTTCTATAAAGTAAGTATGGATGAGCTTTCAAAAGAGCTTGGCATAAGTAAAAGCACTTTATACAAAAACTTCCCTTCCAAAATGGACCTGCTGCAGGAAACAATATTACTCCTTATAGCAACAGTTAAATCAAAAATAATTGCTTCGATAAATTCCGATAAAAACGCCGTAGAGAAATTCGTTTTGGTAATTCAGGTACTAACTGCAACCATTACACGCTTTACGGATAAATTCATGAGTGACCTAGAGCATCATGCGCCGCAGATATGGCTGAAAGTGGATGAGACCAGGAAGAAAATGCTGTATGAACATATTTCAAAGATAATTATACAGGGGCAAAAAGAACAATTAATAAAAGACTATCCCCCCGAAATAATTATCACACTTATTACTGGCGCAATACGGGGGATTGTAAATCCTCAATTTTTAATTTCAACAAGCTTTAGCTATAATGATGCCGTACATTACGCATTTAAAATACTGCTTAACGGTATATTCACAAAAAAAGGACAGACAATTTTTAACAAAATAAAATTATAACCATGCTATACTCTATGGTGTTATTCAGGACCATTTCAATTACAGCTTTTTTATTATTTATATTTGTGACCGGGTGCGGGAACAATAAAGAAAGCAATTCTATAAGCGCTTCAGGAACTATAGAATCAGTTAATGTTACTATCAGCTCAAAGACCTCCGGGACTATAAATAAAATTAATTTTAAAGAAGGCGACAGGGTTAAAAAGGGCGACCTGCTTGTAGAAATAAGCCATGACCTGCTTGATATCCAGCTGAGACAGTCAGAAGCAGGTGTTGAGCTTGCAAACGCGCAGCTGAAGTTGCTCCGCAGCGGCGCAAGGCGCGAGGATATAAAGCAATCAGAAGAGCTTGTTAAGCAGGCAAGGATAAATATGGAGCTTGCCAAACAGGATAAGGAACGCGCCGAGGAGCTTTACAGGCAGGATGCGACGACAAAGAAGCTGTATGATGACGCAATGGGAAGATATGACCTGACGCTTACGCAGTTAAATTCCGCAAAGGAAAACCTAGCAAAGGTAAAGACAATTGTGAGACCGGAAGAAATTGAGCAGGCACAGGCAAACCTGAAAAAAGCTGTATCTGTGGCAGACCTGCTGAAACAGAACATAGAAGACTGCAGGGTATTTGCGCCATCAGACGGCTTTGTATCTAAGAAATTCATAGAAGAAGGTGAAAATGCTGTAATGGGCGGCTCCTTATTAAGATTGAGCAACCTGGAGACCGTAAACCTTGTGATATATATACCGGAGACAGATCTTGCAAAGGTTAAGCTTGGACAAAATGCTGAAATTAAAATAGATGCATATAAGGATAAGGTTTATACAGGAAAAGTTATTTTTATTTCGCCTGAAGCTGAATTTACACCAAAGAATATTCAGACACCAGATGAGAGAACTAAGCTTGTATTTGCAATTAAGATAGAAATTCCGAATCCGCAGTTTGAGCTGAAACCGGGTCTGCCGGCAGATGCGAAAATAGTTTACCAATGAGTATAGAACAGGCAATTGAAATA
>JAPUEV010000108.1 GCA_027492415.1 Ignavibacteria bacterium | reverse complement strand
GGGGCTACAAACTGTTATTCTTCTATGAAGAGCCGGAAGCCGTTAAATGGCTAGATGTAAAGAATGAAGAATTTGAAAAAGAGCTTGTGAAAGAATTTTAATTTACTTATTCGTACTGCCCGGTTTTGTAACAGGTATTTTTGCCAGCCAGTCCGGAACTGCATCCGGCTTAAATGATACTACATCCATCTTCACAAGCGGCCTTAAAGGTATACCAAAATCAACTTTTCCGCCTGATCTATCCACCAAACAGCCGACTCCGACTATTTCTGCCTTAAAACGCTTTACTTCATCAATAACTTCCTGTACACTGCCGCCTGTCGAAATAATATCTTCTACAATTAATACTCTGTCATCAGGTTTTACCTCAAACCCCCTGCGAAATTTCATTTTGCCTTCAACACGCTCAGTAAATATCGCTTTGGTATCAAGGTTCTTCCCCACTTCATAAGCCAGCAGAATACCGCCTGTCATGGGTCCCACTACCAGTGTTATATTATCCTTTTCGAACATCCTTGCAAGCTCTTTGCAAAGCATTTCAGTGTATTTGGGATGCTCCAGCACACGGAATTTTTCTATGTAATGCGGTGAGTGGTTGCCTGATGTCAGTACAAAATGCCCGTCAAGCAAAGCGCCTGAATCTTTAAAAATCTGTAGTATTTCCTGTTCTGTCATTTACTAAAATAAAAATTATTGTTTATAAAATTACCTTATTCACATGCTTTAGGTCTTTCGATAAAAATCTTTGACTTACTTCTTTGAACTTATGCGGAAAATCCGATACATAAAACACTGAATGGTTCTTTTCTGTCATTTTATGCTCGTTCAGTAATTTCTTCTTCTCAAGTATTGCCTGTACAGCCTTTGCAGTTTCCCTGCCTGAATCAATAAGCTGTACTTTTTTACCGACTGACTTCTGAATCACATCTTTAAGCAGGGGATAGTGGGTGCAGCCAAGTATCAGTGTATCTACATTCTTTGTGTTTATAGACTTTAAGTATTCGTCCGAAACCATCTGTGCAATTTTATTCTTATTCCAGCCGTCTTCTGCAAGATGTACAAACAAGGGACACGGGTCCTGGAACACATTCACTCCGGGCTTGATCTTCTTCAGCGCTTTTTTGTACGCATTAGAGCGTACCGTACCGATAGTACCTATTACGCCGATCTTATTATTAGCTGTTGTTTCAATCGCTGAGCGGGCACCGGGCTCAATAACGCCTATTATCGGAATATGAAAATGCCTTTTAAGAGTAGGCAGTGATACTGATGATGCCGTATTACAGGCAACAACAAGCATCTTTATCTTCTTCTTCATCAAAAAATATGCAACCTGCAAAGAATAATGGATGATTGTTTCTTTCGATTTATTTCCGTAGGGAACCCTGCCTGTATCGCCAAAATATATTATCTTCTCGTTAGGCAGCAGCCTGTTAAGCTCTTTTACCACGGTTAATCCGCCAACACCGGAATCAAAAACCCCTATCGGGCGGGATGCTTCATCATATTTTTTAGGTAAGCCTATCATTTGTTATTTTATTTAAAATCCTGGTTAAGCGGATGTTTTATCTTTTCAAATGCTGTTTTATAGTCGAAATCATTCAGCTGGAAAGGACAAACATCATCCTTTAATGCCTGTTCCCTGTTTCCTTTTTGGTTATGACAGGGCTTGCAGGTAGATTCATCGCCTTTATTTCCGCCATAAGATTTGAAGGAATGCTCATCCTTCATTATCTCAGCTGAGGAATATTCTGAGCCAGCACCGTGGCATGACTCACACCCAACGCCTTCGGTGATATTGTAGAACTGCCCTTTATCTTTAATACCTAAGCTGATTTCAGTAGTATGGCATTTAAGGCATTTTTCTTCAGTTTCAGGTGATTTAAGCCCGTTCCTTGAGGCAAAATCCTTTGCATTGCTGCTGAGCAATATTGAATATGCCTCTGAGTGTTTCGACTGCTTCCAAACCGAGTTCTGGTCACCGATATTCTTTAATGCATGGCACTCACCGCATTTTTCGCTGCCGGTAAGGTAAACTGGTTCTTTTCTGGGCTCTAGCGCATTTTTTAAAAACAGGAGCAATGCCGCGATAAAAGCTATAAAGATAAAGTAAGTTATATATTTCATTTATAGCGTGAGTATTGCTTTACTTCGTGGATGGTTGAACCAAAGAGCATATTTATCCTGTTCTTAATTTCTGAGCGTTTATCATTGGTAATATAGACAGATCTCGCAAGGGAAATGAACTCCTTATCGAACTTTCCTTTTGCTTCCTTAAGCCTGATTTTGTTTTCAATGTTCCACAGCTTTAAATTAACAGCTCGTAGATTTTTCTTTTCCTTCGAAAGCTTAACTGTTATTTTTTTATTGTACTTAAGTATTTCTTCTAACGTTACTTTAAGCAGCTTTAGCTCTCCTGTAACTGCAGATAGCTTCTGCTTAGCCTTTATCTTCGATCTCTTTATTTCCAGTATTGTGATCTTATCTATCAGCTCACCCGGCGATACAAGTATGGCGGCATTCATGCTCTACATTACCTCAGGTTTTTCTTAATTTGGCCAAGTATCATATCAAAATGCTCGCGGTTATTCACAAAATCCAGGTTATCGGATTCAATTACAAGTACCTTGCCCATATCGTAATTCTTTATCCAACCCGTATAGCTGCGGTTCAGCCTTTCGAGATACTGCTTCTCGATACTCTTTTCAAACTCTCTGCCGCGTAATTTTATCTGTTTTACCAGTGTTTTTACATCAGCTTTCAGGTAAACTACCAGGTCTGGTGCCTTTAAATATGATATCATCTCATAAAAGAGAGCGCGGTAATTATTGTAATCGCGTTTTTCCATTCTTCCCATCAGGTAAAGGTTGCGGGCGAATATTTCAACATCCTCATATATAGAGCGGTCCTGTATCACTGATTTCTTCGATTCAATTATCTTCCTGTGGGCGTTAAAGCGGTGAGAGAGGAAAAATACCTGCAGCTGGAAGCTCCACCTTTTCATATCATTGTAAAAATCCGAAAGGTAGGGGTTATTCTGAACTGATTCGAAGTAAGGGGTCCATTTGAACTCATCGGCAATCATCCGGGTTAAAGATGATTTGCCTGACCCTATATTGCCTGCAACTGAAATGAAGTACTTCTTTCCTGTTTTCAATGTATGTATTATTAGTAGTTGAACAGCATATTGAAAATTTTCATATTTTGCCGTAACAGCAGAGTCTCCTG
>JAPUEV010000107.1 GCA_027492415.1 Ignavibacteria bacterium | reverse complement strand
GATAAGGGTTTGTCTGATAAAAGTTACACCATTGATAAATAAAATTTCTTTCCCTGTAAAAGGGAAAATGAATGTTTTGCTGGCTGACGGCAGGGATGTTTCAGTTCCGTTACAATATTTCCCATCTATAAAAAAACTTACCGTAACCCAAAGAGAGAAATGGTACGTACTGGACGGAGAAATGTTTTCTTTTGATGATTGCAGCGAAATATTTCATGTTGAACAGATTTTAGGAAAAGAAAATTTATACAAATATAATTTTATAAACAAAAAACTTAAAGTATAAGTTATGGCAGATACATATTCATTTGATATAGTTTCTGAAATTGACTGGCAGGAAATTGATAATGCCCTCAACCAGACGACAAAAGAAATTCAGCAGCGTTATGATTTTAAAGGATCAAAAAGCACCATTGAGTATTCTCAGAAGGATAAAACCATAACAATAATGTCTGATGATGATTACAAAGCAAAGGCAATTGTTGATATCATGCAGAATAAATTCGTTAAACGCGGAATACCACTGAAATCAATGGTGTATAAGCCGCAGGAAGCAGCCGGCGGAAATATGATAAGGCAGCTCGTTGAAGTTCAGCAGGGAATAAGCAAGGATAATGCAAAGCTTATTGTAAAAATTATTAAGGATTCCAAGATCAAAGTTCAGGCTGCAATACAGGATGAACAGGTAAGGGTTTCCAGCCGCGATAAGGACCTTCTTCAGGAAGCAATTTCGCTGGTAAAAGGCGCTGAGCTTGATTTTGCCGTTCAGTTCACAAACTACCGCTAAACAATTAACAATGAGCAATTATCAATTAACATATGAAAATATTTTTAAAAAAGCAGTAAAGGTTATTCTTTTATTGTTCATTGTTCATTGTACAATGTTAATTGCTCAAACAAAGCTTGATGTCATTTATATCGATGCAGGCCACGGCGGCAAAGATCCCGGAACAATAGGAGATAAAACCGGCGTACAGGAAAAAAATATTGTTCTGCCAATTGCTATGAAGCTTGGAAAGCTTATAGAGGAAAAATATCCGGGTATTAAGATAATTTATTCCAGAACTACCGATGAATATTCACAGGTAAAGGATAGAACCATTGATGCGAACAACCAGAAAGCCAAGCTCTTTATCAGCATACACGCAAATCATAAGAAGCAGGAAGAAAGCGATAAGCAGGGATTTGAAATTTATCTTCTGAATAAAGAACGTTTCCCCGAGGCAGTTGAGTTCACAATGAAACAGAATTTCCAGATCGCTTTTCAGCAGTTCGGCAAGGATACGCTTGATAATTTTATTTTCTCAAGCCTTGCACAGGCAGGCTATACAAGGTTAAGTGAATATTTTGCTTCTATTATAGAAGTGAATATGTTAGATCATTCTGAGCTGATTTCCAGGGGAGTATACCAGGCAGGTAACTGGGTTACACTTGGTGCATCAATGCCATCAGTGTTGATTGAAACAGGATATCTTTCCGATATTAATGATGAAAAATACCTTTCAGGAGAAAAAGGACAAAATGATATTTCAATAGCGCTGTTTAACGCTTTCCAGAATTATAAAACCTTGTACGAATCACAGTAAACTCTTAATTATAAACAAATTATACATAATTTTTCATGAATAAGGTTGCAATTACCTTATTTAGCTATTATATTTACAGTTAAGGTTGTAATATAAACCAATATTTTAATTATTATGAGTAACTACATTAAATATATAGCAGTCCTTTCGATAGTTGTTTTCTTTGCAGGATGTACTAAGGAACGCGAAGAGCAGAACAAAACAAGCTTCCAGATCCTTGCAGATAAGGAAAAAGAGCTTAATGACCGTGAGGCACGGGTTAAACTGAAAGAAATAGAGCTTGAAGAACGTGAAAAAAAGCTTGGAATGGTCGAAAATCCAACCAGTCAGCAGAATACAACACAGACAGATACTTCAACTGCGCATTTGCAGAATTTAACACAGGTGCAGAAGGATTCTGTAAAGAAAGTTGAAGCTGAAAAGAAGAAAGAAAAGAAAAAAGAGATACAGAAAGAAATAACCAAGAAGTTCGAAAATCCGACCTCGACAGTAAAAGATTATTATGAATATATACAGCGCGGAATAAATGAATCCGGTAACTTTGATGCCAACATGAAAAAGGCGCAGAAATATTTCCCTTCAAGGCCGGTAGATAAGCTTAAATCAGGCTATAAGAGCACTAAACAGTTCACCGTAGTTGAGGAGCCAAAAGTTCTAAGCCAGAAAGACAATAAGGCAAGCGTTGTATCAAAGGTCAAACAGACCCAGGTAGTAAAAAAAGACGGCAAGGATACCGAAGTAACAAAAACACTGACAGTCACTTATAACCTTACAGCCAATAAGAACGGTGAGTGGGTAATAACAGGTAATTCAGTTAAAGAAGAGTAAATAACATTTAGCTTAAAACCAAACCCCGCTAAGCAGCGGGGTTTTTTGTTAGTAATATTTCAGCTGGTCAGCTCTTCTGCTTTTTTTAAAAGCCATTCAGATTCATTAAGGTTAATTTCTGACTTTATAGCATTTCCTAATTCCGCAGCCTGTAATTTATTCTTTTTATTAATTTTCAGCTTAACGAGGCTGATATAAAAATGCAGAAAGTTCAGGTTTTTTGCTTTAACATTTTCCGCCATGTTATCATTAGTCTCCAGTGACCTTTTATAATTTGCGGAGATCTCGATGGATGTATCCAGATTTCCAAGCTCGTAATTATTTTTTAAAATCAATATCTTAAGAGTATCTTTATAAAGTTTAGTATTCGTTTTCAGCTTTGAAGCATTCATCAAAGAATTCCCGAAATCCCCTTCTTCAAATTCTATCAGTGCATTGCAAAGTGTGAGCATATTTTTACGGTGAACAGGCTGTATTACATTTATGTTCGCTCTAAGGAAATCCCATGCCTGAACTATCTTCCCGGTCTTGAAATAATTCCCAAGGATATGCAGAAAAAGATCTATCCTTAAATAATTTTCGCCGCTTACTTTATACAGGTTATTCTTCAGATATGTGCTGTAATTCTCATTCAGCTCATCATCAAATTTATGCCTGTTCTCAGAAACTTTTTTTACACAATAATTGATCAAAAATGTTAAGGCAGCTCTCCGGCTGTTTTCATGCAGGCTTTCCAGGTTGCTGTATACAAGCTTTTTAAGCTCAAAGTAATTCCTTTCATTTTCAAAATCTTTAAATGAATTAAATGAAAGATAAT
>JAPUEV010000106.1 GCA_027492415.1 Ignavibacteria bacterium | reverse complement strand
TAAATATTTACCGTGTTCAGAATCATTCATCATCTTCAGCAGGTCATTTTTATAAGCTGAGTAAAGCTTTGAAGCTCCGCGGGATGAATCTGTAAGTGTATATTTACCTCTGCCTGCTAGCTTTTTTAGCCTGCTTACAAGCATTCCTGCGCAAACAGTATCTTCCAGAGAAAATTCGCCATCTTTGCCTGCACACAGTATTATGAAATCTTCATTCAGCTCGTGTAAATACTGAACAACACGCTCCATATTAACAAAACCAAGAACAACACAATTCCTTGAGAATTTCGATTTAATCAGAGAAGGTGTACCGTTTGTGCTGTGAAAAACGAGAATTTTATTCTTAACGTTCTCTTCACGGTATTCTTTTATTGAATTGCCAAGGTTGAAGCCCTCTATTATCTTTCCGTGTTTTTCACCGCACAGCAATGATTGGCCGAGAGAGTTCCTGCCAATCATTCCTGCCGATGCGATACTATCTGTTGGTATTATTTCCTTTGCTCCGTTAGAAAGGCCTGTTACCATTGTTGTTGAAGTTCTTAGAACATCAATAACTACAACGTTTTTATCTTTTAAAACAAGCTCTGATTCAACATAATTATGAGCAAAGTACAAGCTTATCTTAAGGGGTTTATCTTCCATATTCGTTTGACCTGATATTTCCATTAATTATTAAACAATTATTCCTTTCCTACAAAAGGTATCTTTACTACTTCCGCTTCAACAAAATCATTTCTTACTTTTATCTTTATTTTAGAGCCTGGTGCTGAATATTTTGTTTCTACATATCCAAGCCCTATATTTTTATTTAGGCAGGGTGAAATGCTTCCGCTGGTTACATGGCCTATTTTACCGTTATCATCATGTATTTCATAGCCGTGCCTTGCAGCAAGTCTGCCGTTTACAATAAACCCTGCAAGCTTCCTTGCAGAACCGTTTGCCAGCTCTGAATCAACTTTTGCTTTTCCGTTAAACTCGCCTTTCTTAGGCTTTGTTATCCATCCAAGACCTGCTTCTATGGTATTGGTTGTTTTATCAATATCGTTTCCATATAAACAGTAACCTGCTTCAAGCCTTAAAGTATCTCTTGCGCCAAGACCTATTGGTTTTATATTGAATTCTTCACCAGCTTTAAATATTTCTTTCCATACCTTTTCTGATGTTTCTTTATCAGACGGGATATATATTTCAAAACCAATTGCTTCACCTGTATAACCGGTCCTGGAAATAATCGCATCAGCTCCGGCAACCTTGCCTTCTGTGAAGGTATAATATTTCATTGCCTCAAGATCGGTATCGGTAAGCTTTTTAAGGGTATTAATAGCATTTTTACCCTGAACCGCCAGCAATGAAAATTCATCACTGTGATTGGTAAGCTCAACATTAAAACCTTTTGTGTTTGAAGAAAGCCAGTTGAAATCTTTTTCTATATTGGATGCATTCACAACCAGCATGAAGTGATCGGCGTAACAATACACAAGCAGGTCATCAACAACCCCGCCATCTTCATAACACATTGCTGAATACTGTATTTTTCCTTTTGTAAGCTTGGATGCATCGTTGGTAGTGCATTTCTGCACAAAAGCCAAAGCATCGGGTCCTTTAACAAAAAATTCACCCATATGAGATACATCAAATACACCAACTGAATTACGTACTGCCATATGCTCGGCAATGATCCCATCATATTGTACGGGCATTTCAAAGCCGGCAAAATCCACTATTTTAGCATTAAATGCTTTATGTAAATCGTAAAAAGCTGTTTTTTTAGCCACGTTTACGCTGTAACTCTCTTTCTGAAAACCTTTTTAATTTTTATGCCTGATTCTTTTTCCAGTCTGCAAGGAATTTTTCCAAACCCAGATCAGTGAGCGGGTGTTTAACCAGCTGCTTTATTACATTAAATGGTATGGTACAAATATCTGCACCTACCAAACATGATTCAACAAAATGCATCGGGTGGCGAACGCTTGCTACCAGTATTTCTGTTTCATAACCATAGTTTCCATATATCTGTACTATCTGCTCAATAAGCTGCATACCATCCTGTGAGATATCATCAAGCCTGCCAATGAACGGACTGATAATTGTAGCACCTGCTTTTGCGGCCAGTACTGCCTGTGAAGCTGAAAAGCACAATGTAACATTTGTGTTAATGCCCTCTTCTGAAAATGTTTTTACAGCTTTTAAGCCTTCCATTATCAGCGGGACCTTTACATAAATATTAGGTGCAATTTTTGAAAGCTCTCTTCCTTCTTTAACAATCCCTTCATAATCGGTTGATACAACTTCTGCGCTTACCGGACCGCTTACCATTTTACAGATCTCTTCATAGGTTTTGCGGACATCTTTATGTCCTTCTTTTGCCATTAATGAAGGATTGGTTGTAACTCCATCTAAAATCCCAAAACTCGCAGCTTCTTTTATTTCGTTTAAATTAGCAGTATCGATGAATATTTTCATAAGAAATTCCTTTAAATTATTTGATTATCTACAAATATAGCTAAAATTTAGGGTCTTTTCAATTTAATGATATATGCCAATTATCAGTGATGATGACCGTACAGAATGTTCAATATCCACATTATTAGCAGGAAAATAACCGGAATGTACCATAAATTGAGAGCAGGCTTTTTGAGTATGATCTTCTTCTTTATTATTGATAAAAATAATACTGTAAAATAGAAAGTTCCGAAAATTATATAGAATAAGAGTCCAAGAGGATTGTAATAAAAACTTTGCACAAAATTCAGGTCAGTAATACATGAAAAAACCCTGCCGGTACCGCAAAATGGACAGGGAATGCCTGTAAAAGTAAGCAATGGGCAGCCATTCACACTTTCTATGCCGGCAGCATGATTAAAAAAAGATTTTAAAGGGGCAAAATAGATATTCAATAAACCAATTAACAATATACCAATAAGCAAAAAAATTGTATTCCTGCTTTGACTGGTATTAACCGGGATTATTTCATAATATTTATTCGTATTATTAACTATTACTATTGAATTTTATTTCTGCGTTTGTTGAATATAGACGCCACCAGCAATCCGCCAATTGGTCCAAAAATACAGTGCGAAACTATCCGGGAAAGCAGCTCAACACCAATCATAATTGTACTGAAGCCGTTGCGGCTGTATTCATCGTTAACTGTTCTCAGCACTTTTTCTGATTCCGGCGGTATATTAAATCCCCATTGTTCAGTCATCTTATAGACCAATTCAACAGGATT
>JAPUEV010000105.1:1109-3240 GCA_027492415.1 Ignavibacteria bacterium | reverse complement strand
TCACTGATAGCTTTTTTTCTTAAGGTAACGGAATCATTATCAGGTTTATTCTGAAATGAGTTTGAGCCTGCAGTCTGCTGGTTGAACGCAAATGAATCCGGTGATACCATCAAAATACTGTTTGTAAGCTGAGATGACATGATATGGTATATTTATAATTTCTTTTCTTTTAATATTACGGGTTTTGTCCTCTTTGATCTTATTTTGATATTTATCATTTCCACAAAAACTGAAAATGCCATAGCAAAATAAATGTATCCTTTTGAAATATGCTGTCCCAAACCATCTGCAATAAGCGTCACACCTATCAGCAGCAAAAAGCTTAAAGCAAGAATTTTAACTGTAGGATGTTTATGTACAAAATCGCTTACTGCACCTGAGGTGAACATCATAAAAATAACCGAAAGTACAACGGCGGTTATCATTACCCAAAGCATATCTGTCATGCCTATTGCGGTAATAACTGAATCAAGCGAGAAAACAATATCAAGTATCATTATCTGTATAATAATACCGGTAAATGATTTTACTTTTTTGGCCGCATTCTGTTCTTCATCTTCGCCTTCAAGCTTTTCGTGAATTTCAAATGTACTTTTTGCTAACAGGAATAACCCGCCAACTATTAGTATAATATCACGCCCTGAAATTTCATTGCCAAACAGGGTAAAAAGGGGAGCAGTCAGCTTCATTATCAGTGAAAGTGAAAATAACAGCAGTATTCTCATCACCATAGCGGCAGCAAGCCCTACAAGGCGCGCCTTTTTCTGTTTTTCCGGCGGCAGCTTGCCTGAGAGCATGGATATAAAAATAATATTATCAATTCCCAGTACAATTTCCAGTGCTACAAGTGTTAAAAGTGCTATTGCTATTTCCATAAAATGACCCTGAAAATCTGATTTAATTTTTATTTATCTACGCAAATTACTTAAAATAGCCATATAAATAAATCATAAAATATTTGCTGAAATTTTCTATATCATACATTTCTTTTACAATCGAAGTTTTGTAACTTTGCCTAATCTAAAGATTTAATTCTATGTTCGAGCATTCCAAAACACGGCTTGCTTCAAAAAGCGTATTCCGGAAAAGAGTATTAAAATTTTCTTTTATCAGTGCATCGATCTTTATCGTTTCTTTGGGTATAGGAGTAGTTGGCTATCACTTGCTTGCGGATCTTGGGTGGATTGATTCATTTCTTAACGCTTCTATGATACTTGGCGGTATGGGACCTGTTGATATGCTTAAATCTGATTCAGCAAAAGTCTTCGCCGGCTGTTACTCACTTTTCAGCGGGGTTGCGTTCCTTTCAAGCATGGCGCTTTTTTTAACACCAATTTTACACAGGTTCCTGCATAGATTCCACCTGGATATGGATGATAAAGGCAAAAACTGAATATGAAAGCTGAACTTAAAAGAATTATCATTTTTACTTACAACGTACCATTGCTTTTGGGATTTTATTCAAAATTACTTAAGGCAGGAAACTCATATATTAATGAAGACTGCAAGTGGGCTGAGCTGATATTGCCTAATATCAATATAGCTTTTCATTCTGCAAAATTGAAACGTTCAGCTGAAGTGAATTTTAAGCTTGCTTTCTACAATAAACAAATCAAAAAATGCAGGGAAAAACTTATCAAAAAAGGTTATAAGCCCGGTAAAATATTTACATCCGGAAAGCTTGAATTTTTTAATCTTAATGATCCGGATAAAAATGTTATACAGTTCACCAACCGGAAGTAAATTCCAATAAACTGATTTATAATTTAAATGGCGAATAACAAAGAGCAGCTGAATTCTCCTGAATCTGAAATTGCAAATCTCGGGCTATCCAATCATGATATTTCCCGGCAGCGACTGCTGAACAAGAACGGCACTTTTAACAGCAGGCGGGTTGGTTTGCCGTTTTGGGAGACCTTTAATTTTTACCATTACCTTGTCGGAGTTTCATGGCTGAAATTTTCCGCAATCATTTTTACGGGATACGTATTCCTGAACTTCATTTTTGCTTTAGTATATTACCTTCTCGGCGTTGAGACTCATTTGCTTGGTGTTATTGCAAACAGCGAAATGGATAAATTTCTTGAATCATTCTTCTTCAGCGCGCAGTCATTTACAACCGTTGGTTATG
>JAPUEV010000105.1:820-1099 GCA_027492415.1 Ignavibacteria bacterium | reverse complement strand
GAAGGATAAGTCCGGTAGGCACATGGACAAGCTCTATTGCCTCTTTTGAATCACTGGTTGGGCTAATGTGCCTGGCAATTGCAACGGGCTTATTTTATGGCAGATTTGCAAAGCCGGTCTCAAAAGTCCTTTACAGCAGTAACGCAGTAATTGCGCCATTTAAAGATATTACGGCTTTCCAGTTCAGGATTGCCAATGAACAGAAATCAGAACTCATAGATGTTGAAGTGAGGGTAATGTTCAGTATACTTAAGGAGCTGAATACAAACTCTGCCAACC
>JAPUEV010000105.1:0-810 GCA_027492415.1 Ignavibacteria bacterium | reverse complement strand
TTTCTCTTATATGGACAGTTAATCATATTATCGATGGTGAAAGTCCGCTGTTCGGTTTAACACAAAACGACCTTGCAAACGGGCATGCGGAATTTTTAATCCTTTTACAGGGATATGATGATACTTTCATGTCAAATGTACATTCACGCTCATCATACCGGCACAACGAAATATTATGGAATGCCAGGTTTGTAAATGTTTATGGCTTTGATGATGTTGGCAGAACAACAGTTTCACTGGATAAGATAAGTGAAACCGAAAGTGCGGCTGAACAAACACAAAATTGAACATCAAAATAAATATGCCTTAATTTGAGATCACTACTGAAAAGAATATTATTCGGTAAGGATATTCCGCAGGAATACCTGTGCCTTGCATTGAATGAGTTCAGCGATCCGTTGCAAATAATATTCACCTCAGGTAAGCTTAAAGCTGATGTAACAGCAGGCAATCTGTTCCTTGGCTATAAAGATGTTTTTATAGGTATAGCTGTATCAAAAGAGGTAAATGCAAAAGAAATAAATAATGCTGAGCTGAATTTTATTGAGAAGGAAACTGGAAATACTGCCGCAAACCTAAAACTGGAGCTTCAGCATATTTATCCAACCCCCAAAAAAAGTTTATTGGTTTATAAATGCAGCTATGGCAGTCATAAATTTATTAATCCGCTGCAAAAATTCTTCCTTAAGCTGAAGCAAAGAAGTGAAAAAAAGATAATGGGAAATGTTGATCTGCCCGGGAATTTATATGAACAGGTAAAGATTGCTTATTCAGTGCCGCGAAAGATTTGCCTGGTTACTATTGAAAATA
>JAPUEV010000104.1 GCA_027492415.1 Ignavibacteria bacterium | reverse complement strand
CTTATACTGGTAATATTTTCAGCGGCATATAATTACAAAGAAGCTGATAACAGCGGGAATTACAGTAATGAAGATATTACCTTAAATACACTTAATACACTGCCGGGTAATTCAGTACTTGTTAGCTATGAATATGCTTATCTTTATTCCGCTTCGCTTTACTTCCAGCTCGCTGAAAAAACACGTCCGGATGTAAAGGTCTTTATTATCAGGTTCCTTTCAGCGCCGTGGTACTTAAAAACGATGAGCAAATACTACCCCGATGTTTATGAGCTCATCAAACCGCAGGCAGATGAATATATTAAAGCTTACGATAGCGATGAAAAGATAAAAGCGCCAAAGCTATCTGCGCTGGTAAAAGCTTTCATTGATAACTGTTCACAGAAATTCCCTTTATTTGTTACAATTGATATTGTGCTGAATAAAGAAATGAAGCCGTTCTTAACCAATTTTACATTAAAGCCTGTGGGTTTGGTATATAAAGTTGAACCTAAAAATACAGCGTACGATCCTGAAGCAGGCGTAAATACGCTATCGGTTAACTTCAGGAAATTTGAGCCGAATTCAAAACATAAAACCACGCTGTTTAATGTTATACCCGGCATGTATTTTGAAACCGCATATTATCATTATAATAATAAAAATTTTGATTTATCTTTGAAGTTTTTAGATAAGGCACTGGAATTTAACCCGGGCTTTGTGGACGCAGCGAACCTGAAGAACAAAATTGCATCAGAACGCAGGTAAAAAAACAAATAATTGAGCGCTAAAATAATATCAATATGCCTCCCTAAAGGGGGAGTGGGTAAGACCACAACAGCGGTAAATCTGGCGGCATCGCTTGCAGTAGCTGAAAAAAAGACACTGCTGATAGATGCAGACCCGTTCGGCGCTTCTGCAATGTCACTTGGCTTTACACAGGAAAAAGTGAAAGCAGGTATTGCCGAAGTATTCAGCTTTACGCACTCACTTGAGCATGCAATACATAAAACAGAGCTTGAGTACCTGGATTTTGTGCCTTCTAACGTGAACACTATTCAGCGTGATGAGCGCTTTACAAAGATCTCAGAAAACCGCGTAGTACTTAAAAATGCCTTAAGAAGCGCTGCCCAGCATTACGAATATATTATAATAGACTGCCCCCCGATAATGCGGGGTATTGTTGCGAACGCTTTGACTGCATCAACTTCAGTGATGATGCCGGTGAGGAGCGGACATTTTTCACTAGAGGCAATATCAAAGCTGTTTAAGTATGTTGAGTATATTAAAGAAATTGCAAATCCTTTGTTATATATAGAAGGAATTGTAATGACCATGTATGAATCAAACACTAAGGTAACAGAAATATCAGAGCGTGAGCTTAAGCTAAGGTACAATAAATACCTTTTCAAAACATATATACCGCGCAACCATATGGTAACTGAATCAACATTCTACGGCAAGCCTGCTATTCTTTATAACGTTAACGCTAATGTATCGATGGCATACCTTGAGCTTGCATATGAGCTTATAAATAAATATGCGCCTGCACCTGCTGAAGAACTGAAGAAAGGATAAAATAAATTTTTGAGTGAGCTTCCTAAAACATACGAACCTAACGAAACAGAGCTTAGACTGATCG
Organism: Ignavibacteria bacterium; assembly: GCA_027492415.1. Taxonomy (GTDB): domain Bacteria; phylum Bacteroidota; class Ignavibacteria; order Tepidaquicellales; family OLB5; genus OLB5. The sequence continues at coordinate 1,626 of JAPUEV010000104.1, read as the reverse complement.
ATTTCTGGAACAGGAACAAATTCTACGCTCCCGAAGAGAATTCAGATAAACCGAAATACTCTATAGTAATCCCGCCGCCAAATGTTACCGGCAACCTGCATATAGGGCATATGCTTAACAACACCATACAGGATGTTTACGCCAGGTGGAAAAGGATGTCAGGCTTTAATGTGCTTTGGCTTCCGGGCAGTGATCATGCGGGTATTGCAACGCAGACGAAGGTCGAAGGCAAGCTTCGCGCCGAAGGTGTTTCAAGGTATGATCTCGGCAGGGAAAAATTTGTTGAAAAAGTATGGGAATGGAAGGATATCTATCATAAGAATATCGTTACCCAGCTTACAAGAATGGGTGCATCGGTTGACTGGGAGCGTGAACGCTTCACGATGGATGAAGGACTTTCCAGGGCAGTACGCAAAGTATTTGTTGAGCTCTACAAAAAAGGGCTGATATATAAAGGCAAAAGAATTATTAACTGGGATCCCGAACAGCAGACAGCTTTAAGTGATGAAGAGGTTATCTATAAAGAAAAAAATGATAAGCTGTATTACGTTAAATACCCGCTTGTTGATGATAACAGCAAATTTGTGATAATAGCAACAACCCGACCCGAAACTATGCTTGGCGATACTGCAATTGCTGTTAATCCAAAGGATGAAAGATATTCAGATATTGCAGGCAAAAAAGTTCTGCTGCCTATAGTTGAAAAAGCTATTCCCGTAATTGCGGATGAGTATGTTGATATGGAGTTCGGCACGGGAGCGCTTAAAATTACCCCGGCGCATGACCCCAATGATTTCATGATCGGTGAAAAATACCAGCTGGAAACAGTACAGGTCATAGACCACACAGGCAAAATGAATGAACATGCCGGAAGATTTTCAGGCCTGGACCGCTTTGAGGCAAGGAAGAAAGTTGTTGAAAAGCTGAGAGAGCTTGACCTCATTGAGAAAATTGAGGATTATACACATAACGTAGGATTCAGTGAGCGCGGCGGCGCGCAGGTTGAGCCGTATCTTTCTGACCAGTGGTTCGTTAACATGAAGCCGCTTGCTGAGCCGGCACTGAATTCAGTGCGTGCAGGGGAGATCAAATTCCACCCCGAGCGCTGGGTTAAAACATACGAAAACTGGATGACAAATATCCGTGACTGGTGTATATCACGCCAGCTATGGTGGGGCCACCAGATACCCGTTTGGTATAACAAAAATAACGGCGATATTTACTGCGAAGAAACAGCTCCGGCTGATATAGAGAACTGGGAACAGGATCCCGATGTGCTGGATACATGGTTTTCAAGCTGGCTCTGGCCGTTTTCAACCATGGGCTGGCCGGATAAAACCAAAGACCTGGATAAATATTTCCCAACGGATTTTCTTTCAACCGCAGCAGATATTATTTTCTTCTGGGTAGCCAGAATGATAATGGCTTCGCTTGAATTCACAGGTAAAATTCCCTTCAGTGATGTGTATTTCCATAACATCATTCGTGATGACCAGGGCAGGAAACTGAGCAAATCACTGGGTAACTCACCTGATGTTATTGAGGTAATGAATAAATACGGCACAGATGCACTGCGCTTTACACTTGTATACCTTTCTCCCCAGGGAACAGATGTTTATTTTGCCG
>JAPUEV010000103.1 GCA_027492415.1 Ignavibacteria bacterium | reverse complement strand
TTGAGCCTGAAGATAAAAAGCTGCTGGGCGATCCTGAAAATGAAATTATAAACAATGGCGGCGAAGTAATATTTGCGAAAGTTAACAATGAAGTTGTTGGAACCGCTGCCTTGATAAAATTTGATGATAATGAATACGAGCTTGCTAAAATGGCTGTAACAGAAAAAGCACAGGGCAGGCAAATAGGCAAACGCCTTGCGGAAGAAATTATCACTCTTGCGAAGAATAAAAATGCTAAGATATTATTCCTCGAAACAAATGTTAAGCTGGTACCTGCAATGAAGCTTTATAAAAAACTGGGCTTCCAGCTTGCTGAAAATAAAAATTCCAAATACGCCCGTTCAACAATACGCATGGAATTAAAATTGAATTAGCTTGAATTTTATAAATGCAACCTTAACTGTTATTCAAACGTCATATTAAATATAAAATTATACATAAGGAGTTATATAAATGAGTTATATAAAATTATTCAAATATCTGATAATCATGCTTTTTGCTGTAACTTTTACATTTTCTCAGCAAAAAACTAATTTTACATTTGATGCTAAAGTAAAACAGCAGACAGTTAAAAAGATCACATCATTATTAAATGATAATTACATTTTCCCTGAAACTGCAAAGAAGATGGGTGAGCTGATAAGATCAAATCTTGCAACTGGAGTTTACGATTCAATTGATGACCCGATGAAATTTGCAGACATGCTGACAAATGATCTGCAGTCAGTAAGCAAAGATAAGCATATAAGGGTTAGGTTTTCTCCTGAAGATGCACAGAGATTACTTGAACAGGAAAAAAATGGCAGTGATCCCGGGGATGAAAAGCATTTTAATGAAATGATGAAGAAGGAAAATTACGGCTTTAAAAAAGTCGAACGGCTGCCGGGTAATATCGGGTATGTTGACTTCAGGAATTTCGCTTCGCCTGACTATGCAAAGGAAACAATTGCAAATGTAATGGGATTTCTAGCAAACACAGATGCTCTGATATTTGATATGCGCTTAAACGGCGGCGGTGACCCAGCAGGTGTGCAGCTTATCTGCAGCTACTTATTCGGTGATCAGCCGGTACATTTAAACGATTTGTATTACAGGCCAACTGATGAAACACAGGAATTCTGGACATTAAGGAAAATTGACGGTAAAAGAATGCCCGATGTACCTGTGTATGTTCTCACAAGCAAATTCACTTTTTCAGGTGCGGAAGAATTTACGTATAATTTAAAGAATTTAAAACGCGCAACAATTATTGGAGAAACTACCGGAGGCGGCGCACATCCCGGCGGCGTGATGGCGATCAACGGAGGATTTGCGATATTTGTACCTAATGGAAGGGCGATAAGTCCCATAACCAAAACCAACTGGGAAGGCGTTGGAGTAACGCCCGATGTTGAGATAAAATCAGAGCTTGCCCTCGAAAAAGCGCAGATTATGGCACTGGAAAAGCTGAAATCAAAAACTAAGGACGAGCAGCAAATAAGCAGTTATAACTGGATGATAGAATCATTAAACGGAGTACTGAACGCTCCCGCCATAGATGAAAATGTGCTTAAGAGCTATGCAGGCACCTATGATGACAGAACAATTACGTATGAGGGCGGAAAGCTCTACTACCAGCGCAAAGGCAGGCAGAAGTATGCTATGATACCAATGACTGAAGATACTTTTATGTTCAAGGATTTGGAGTACTTCCGGCTTAAGTTTATCAGAGATGCGGTAGGGAATGCAATTGAGGTCAATGGTTTGTATGATGACGGGCATCAGGATAGATCTAAGAGGACGAACTAACTCCGTTGTTGGCTATGACTGCTTTAGCAGTGTTTTCACCAACAACAAAAAAATTTTTCTCTGACGTTGGTGAAAACACCAACGTCGGCGGAAAAGAACAAATAAAAAAGTTTTTGCGAGCGCAGCGAAGCAATCTTAACACAAGTCTTCTGTTCCCGTCAGGTTCTCAAACCTGACGGTTAAATTTCTGACGTTGTTGAAAACACCAATTGCAACAGGGAAATTTACAATTAATTTAATTTCCGGATTTTCATTTTATAGTGAGATTTAAAATCCCCGTTGGAGATTTACGAATACTAATACTTAAAGATCAATTAAGGTACTTACTAATATTCAAGTTATAGTCCCCCACTGTCAGAGCCAGTTCTACGACTTTAAAAGGGGGATTTTCATTTTTCTACTTCCTCTTTTCATTACTTATCTGTTTACCAAGCTGAGAGATTTTCTTCCATTTCTTCTTTTCCTCTATCTGCGCTTTCTTATCCTGCTTGCGTTCAAAGTAACTTACTTCACTAAAAAGCTTTTTATAGCTTTTGAACCGGGCTTCATCAAGCTCACCTTTTGCAATTGCTGCTTTTACCGCGCAGCCGGGTTCTGATTCATGCTTACAGTCGCTGAACTTGCACTCAATTATCAGCTTTTCGATATCTTCGAAAAGTTCGCTTAATCCTTCGGCGCCTTCCCACATTTGTATTTCGCGCATACCGGGTGTATCTATAATGAGTCCCCCGCCCGGTACAACAGTCAACTCACGGTGGGTTGTTGTGTGCCTGCCTTTATCTTTATACAGACTGATATCGCTTACTTCCATTTTTTCCCAGTCAAGCAGTCCGTTTATAAGCGTAGACTTACCTACACCTGACGATCCTATTACAGCAATTGTTTTATTGCCTTCAAAGTACGGGAGGAGCTCATCGAGTCCAGCTTTTTTTACCGCACTTACTATCAGCACATCTGTTCCGGGGAAAGCATCCTGTACAGTTACAAGCTTTGCGTAGATATCATCGCACAGGTCAGCTTTACTGAGCAGAATGACGGGTGTTACATTGTTATCCCAGGCAAGAGCCATGTAACGCTCCATACGCCTCAGGTTAAGATCCTGGTTAAGCGAGCTGATAATGAACACAGTATCAACATTTGCGGCTACTATCTGTTCTTCAGTAGTTGCGCCGGCTTTATTTCGTGAAAATTTTGTTTTCCGGGGAAGTACTTCAGTTATCACAGCTTTTTTTTCTGCAGGCATGTGTTTATATACAACCCAGTCACCAACCGCCGGCAGCTGATGAGTATCTTCAGTGCTGTAGAAAAGCTTTCCTGATTTTTCCGCGGTAAGCTCGCCAAACTCCGAATATAGCTCGTAGTAATTCCTGTGCTCAACTGAAACACGCGCTGCATACAGATCTTTGCCGGTATATTCAGCAAAGCATGCTTCAAAGAAATCGTTCCAGCCGTAATTTTTTAATTTATTTA
>JAPUEV010000102.1 GCA_027492415.1 Ignavibacteria bacterium | reverse complement strand
GTTTGTAATTGCGCGCCAGTTCCTTATAAATGGAATTCCGGTTGAAGTATATAACGTGTCTCATCCGGGTGAGCTGAAAACTGATGCGCTTGTAAACTTCGAAATTCTTACAAAGCTTGCATCGGGAATGTGTTATATGTATAACATCACCGAAAACGAGCCGGATATTCTATACAGATCGTTAAATAAGCTACAAGGCAAAGCCCTGATAATTGACGCATTGCTTGGCAACGGCACTAAAGGCAATGTTACAGGAATTTATGAAAAAGTAATTGAACAGATAAATACTTTAAAGCATAAAAATTTTAATATAGATGTTATCTCCGTTGATGTTCCAAGCGGGATTGCAGAAAGTAACAGTTCCGGCACGGTAGTTGATGCCTGCCACACAATTACAATGGGTGCTGTTAAAACAGAGCTGCTTTACGGAGCCGGCAAAGAAAATTCAGGAAATATTTATGTTGTTTCAATAGGCATAACCAATGAACTCTTTGAAAGAGCTAATCTGTACAATAAGTATTTAGTTGAAGAAAGTGATATTAAGAGCTTATTACCCAAAAGAAAAAAAACATCGTATAAGTATTCCAATGGCAAAGCTCTTGTAATAGGGGGGTCGCGCGGACTCTCAGGTGCGGTAATAATGAGCTCACTGGCTGCATTAAAGTCAGGCAGCGGGGCAGTGTTGGCAGCATTTCCAAAAGGAATATCAGCGCACTTCAGCAAGAAGCTGTATGAGGTGATCAAAACAGAGCTTGATGAAACAGGTGATGGCTCAATATCACAGGATTCATACAGCAGGATAGATAAACAAATAAACAAAGCTGATGCAGTGCTGGTCGGACCCGGATTATCATTAAACAGTGAAACCGCAATATTCCTGAAAGAGCTTATTGTAAATTGTCCAAAACCGCTTGTCATAGATGCAGATGCGTTAACTTTGCTTTCGGATAACATGGAAATCCTCTTAAACCGTAAAAGTGAGAGCGAAATTATCTTAACGCCGCATTTGGGTGAATTCTCCCGGTTAAGCGGTCTGGCTGCTGAAGAAATAATTAATGACAGGTTCACTGCTGTAAGGAATTTTACTGCAAAGTATAATGTAAATGTAGTACTGAAATCAGAAACAAGCTTAAGCTGCACACCTAATGGTGCTGTTTATATCAATGATACTGGCAACGAACAGCTTGCCTCTGCCGGTTCAGGTGATGTACTTTCCGGTATAATTGTTTCTTTGCTTGCTCAAACCGGTGACACTGTAAAAGCAATGTTGTGCGGTAATTATATTCACGGCAAGCTTGCTGAAAAATATTACGAAAAATACGGCAATAAGCAATCAGCTTCACAGCAGGATCTTATAAAATTCATTCCCGAAGTTATTACTGATTTATTAAATTGAGTTTTGTAGGTCAAAGGCATGCCTTGTTTGAATTAATACATTAAGTCTTGTAGGTCAAAGGCATGCCTTTGACCTACAATCATAATACAAATCAACTGAAAAACTTTTTTAAATATCATTTTCTTGTACTGGCTTGGGCATTGATTATCTTCATCCAGTCCAGCTTTACTGCTATAGATCTACCCAAAGTTGAATGGATAAGCGCAGATAAAGTCATACACATGGGGGTATTCGGACTCCTAGCCGCATTATGCTACATTTCACTTATTCATTTGAATGCAAATAGTACATTCACCAAAAATGCTTATTTGTGGACAGCAATATTATGCATCATATACGGAGCATCAGATGAATTCCACCAGTATTTTGTGCCAAACCGCTCTTCTGAGGTACAGGACTGGCTGGCTGATGTTGCAGGAATATTTATAATGCTTCTTGTGATAAAATATTTTTTATCAGTAAAAATTAAATTATTCAGAAAGGAAGAGCTAAATGCCGTTTAAATTACAGCACACAGTTGTTAGAGTCTCCTCAATAGAAGAAGCTAAGGATTTTTATCTGAACAAGGTCGGACTCGAGCTTCTCGAAGATTCCGGAAACTTCTTCGCAGCAAAAGCGGGGAATGTAAGGCTCTCATTCTTCGGCGGGTATGAAAAACCTGAAGCATCAGAAGATCCCAAAACAGGGGTATCGCTGATATTCAGGACCGATAACCTTGAAGCTTCCGCAAAAGAGCTTGAAGCAAAAGGTGTTAAGCCATTTGGAGATGTAATTGATATCCCCAATTTTCATAAATTCCTTGAATACGAAGATCCTGACGGTAATGTGTTCTTTTTGGCTGAATATCATGTAGAGCCTGTTTAATTGGCAATTTTAGACATAATATTAAATTGATTATCTTAAGAAATATGAGTATTTTTGTAAATATGGGGACATTTCAGAATGTTCTTTAAGGTTCTTTCTCAGGATAAAAACTCAAAAGCAAGAGTTTCGGAAATTACTACCTCGCACGGTACTTTCGAGACTCCTATTTTTATGCCCGTTGGCACACAGGCTACTGTTAAAGCCATTGAGCAGCGTGAGCTTGAAGAAATAGGAGCGCAGATAATTCTTGGTAATACTTATCACCTGTATTTAAGGCCCGGAACAGAGGTTTTAAATAAAGCAGGGGGGCTGCATAAATTCATGAACTGGAACAAGCCGATCTTAACCGATAGCGGCGGGTTTCAGGTTTTTAGTTTATCAGGCTTAAGGAAAATTTCAGGCGAAGGCGTGGAATTCAAATCACACTTAGATGGCAGCCTGCATATGTTCACACCCGAAAAAGTTGTGAATATTCAGCGAATGATAGGCTCTGATATAATGATGGTGCTTGATGAATGCCTCGAAAATCCGGCAGAGTACAGTAAAGTTGAAACTTCTATAAAGCTGACAACGGATTGGGCTAAACGCAGCAGGGTGGAATTCCAGAACACCGCTCCGTTATACGGCAAAGAGCAGTTCCAGTTCGGAATAATACAGGGCTCAACTTACAAAGAACTCCGTAAACGTTCAGTGGAAGATCTGGTTGAAATTGGTTTTGATGGCTATGCAATTGGCGGACTTGCAGTAGGTGAGGCAAACGAAGTGATGTATGATATCGTTGAACATACCACTGAATTCATGCCAACCGATAAACCCCGTTACCTGATGGGAGTCGGTACACCGGAGGACCTGCTGAATGCAATTGAGCGAGGTGTAGATATGTTTGATTGTGTCATGCCGACGCGTAATGCAAGGAATGCCACAATATTTACCACAACAGGAAAGTTCAGGCCTTGGCGTTTTCGGATTCGGCGAGCTTGCCGACGCTGCTGATGTATTTCTCGC
>JAPUEV010000101.1 GCA_027492415.1 Ignavibacteria bacterium | reverse complement strand
AATAAATGTATACAACAGGCAAAATGTGATAGGTTATGACTTCTATATTGATGATAACCTGCAGGTAAAGCTTAAAAAAGTAGGGCAATTCCCTATTTTACCCACAATTGGAATTAATGCACGCTTTTAGGAGTTTATTAAAATAGATTGTAAGACCCTCACCCCCCTGCCCCTCTCCCATAAGGAGAGTGGAAGTTCTTCGAAAATCCTTAGGAATATTCTCCTTCTCAATGGAGAGAGGTTAAGAAGTGAGGACATTTTTTGTATGCTAAAATAAGATATATATTTTAATATAAATAATTGATAATATTAACCAAACTTAATCATATTTAATGATATTAATAAACTTTTCCAGCCCTAAAATTTTTATTAAGGCATTACTGATAGCGGCTATATGTTTTATTGCCACAGGTACTGCTTATTCGCAGTTTGGTCAAAACAAAGTGCAGTATAAGGTATTTGACTGGAAGTACATCCAGTCAAAACATTTTGATATTTACTTCAGCCAGAACGGGGAGGATATCGCCCAGTTCACAGCTGTGGCCGCAGAAAGCTCACTGGTAAGCCTGGAAGATAACATCGGCTGGGGCTTAAAGAACCGCGTACCGATCATAGTATATAACTCACACAATGAGTTCCAGCAGACAAATGCAATTGATGAATACCTCTCTGAAGGTATCGGCGGCGTAACAGAGCTTTTCAAGAACAGAATTGTGATACCATTTGAAGGTGATTACGATAAGTTCCGCCACGTTATACACCATGAGCTTTTGCATGCGTACATGAATGACATGTATTACGGCGGCTCGATACAGAATATAATTTCCAAAAATATAAGCCTTTCATTCCCGGGTTGGTTCAGCGAGGGAATGGCTGAATACCAGTCTCTTGACGGAATGGATAAAGCCAACGATATGTTCATCCGCGATGCTGTTATCTATGATTACATGCCCGCGCTTGATTACATCCAGGGCTATCTTAGTTACCGCGGCGGACAGGCTTTCTTTTCATGGCTGGCTGATGAATACGGCAAAGAAAAGATCGGTGATATGATGATACAGATAAAAGCCCTTGGCGATGTTGACGAGGGATTCCAGGATGTTTATGGTATGACCCTTGAAAAGCTGAATGAAAAGTGGCATAAATCGCTTAAACAGACCTACTGGCCGGATATCAATTCACGGCAGGAACTGAATGATTTTGCAGTAAGGCTTACTGACTCACGTGAAGGCGATGGCTTCTACAACACTGCACCCTCAATATCACCTAAAGGCGATAAAGTTGTGTTCATCTCTAACCGTGATAATTTCTTCAGCGTATATATTGCTGATGTAAAGACAAAGAAAATAATAAAGAAGCTCATAAGCGGCAACCAAAGCGCTAACTTCGAGGAGCTTCACCTGCTGGCACCGGGTTTGTGCTGGTCACCAAACGGAAGAAAGATCGCAATATCAGTAAAGAGCGGCGCAAAAGATGCGATATACATTATTGATGTTGAATCCGGCGATGAGAATGAGCTGCCAATTGAGTTTGACGGAATTTTCTCGGTTGACTGGAACCCTAACAATAACTCGCTCGTTTTCCGCGGAGATAACTCAAGGCAATCCGATATCTGGATCTATCACCTAAAGCAAAAATCTCTTGAGCGTGTTACAGATGACCTCTTTACAGATATAGACCCGCGCTGGTCAAGGGACGGCAAGCTGATTTACTTTTCCTCAGACAGGGGAACTTACACTGACCTGAAGGATATTCCCAAGGATTTTGACATGAACCAGTACGACTATAAGGATAAGGACCTTTATGTTTATGATGTTGATGCAAAAACATTAAAGCAGTTCACAGAAGATAAACATGCCAATGAATCAAGTGTTGTTACTTCATCCGACGGCAAAAAAGTAATGTATATATCTGACAGGAACGGAATTGATAACATCTGGATGCGCGACCTTGAAACAGGCGCTGAAAAGCCAATTACAAATTCAATTGATCCTATTACACTGCTCTCGCTTTCAGCAGATGGCAAGCGGCTTGCATTCACTTCGCTTAATAAAGGCGGCTATGATATATTTTATCTTGATAACCCGTTTGAAATTGACCTTAATTTAACCGAGCTGCCTAACACTCCCTTTGTGCAGAAACAGATAGATGACCGTAAAAAGCTGCTGGGTGAAAAAGATTCAATTATGATGTTTGCTGATTCAATGAGGGTTATTGCTGATTCATTGCTTAACTTAACTCGTGATACCACAACAACAGGCAATGATGTAGCAAACAATAATGACAGCACACAAACTGCTGATTCCACCAAAAAATCATTGTACGGTGATGATGTTTCACTGAATCTCAATCCGGATAAAACTGATACAAACAAGCAGTCACCTTCGCAGCGTTTAAAGCTGAAGGAAAGGGATAAGAGTAAGTTCCAGCTGGTGGATAATACAAATCCCGATGGCAGCTACAAGGTTAACAATTATAAAATAAAATTCTCCCCTGATCTTATCTACAGCAATGCAAATTACTCCAGCTTTTACGGAGTGCAAGGTATTGCGCAGATGGCATTCAGCGACGTGCTGGGCAATCATAGAATTTATGTTGCTACAAGCCTTGTACTTGACTTAAAGAACAGTGACTATGCGTTTGCATATTATTACCTTCCAAAACGGCTTGATATAGGTGTATCTGCATACCACTCAGCAAGGTTTTTATATGTGGGTCAGAATCTTGCCAACTCACAGCTTTACCGATACAGAACGCTTGGTGCGGATATCTCGCTTTCATACCCAATCAGCAAGTTCAACCGTGTTGATGGAGCGCTTTCATACAATCACTTAAGCAAAGAGAACCTGGATAACCCTGTTGAGCCGACACAGAAGCTTGATTTTGTTCTGCCTGCAGTAAGCTATGTACACGATAACACTCTATGGGGATACACTGCCCCTATTAAAGGCACACGCTATAACTTAACGCTTATGGGTACACCTAAGATCGGTACTAACGGTGTAAGCTTCTTAAGTGCTATTGCAGATTACCGAACATATTTTGAGCTTGCCGAAGATTATAACTTTGTGTTAAGGCTAAACGGCGGGGCAAGCTTTGGAAAAAATCCCCAGCGATTTTATATTGGCGGAACAGAGAGCTGGATAAACTACGAAGTGCAGAATGATATTTTGCCTATCGAAGATATCAACGACTTCGCGTTTTCTACTCCCGTAATGCCGCTTAGAGGCTACAATTATAATTATAAATCAGGCAGCAAATTTGCACTAATG
>JAPUEV010000100.1 GCA_027492415.1 Ignavibacteria bacterium | reverse complement strand
TTCAGAAGGGAAAGTGATATCTGAATTTATGCCTCTTGCTGTAAATAATTTCACGTTCAGGATGGCTGAAGGTGTTATGGATATTAACGGTGACGGTCAGCTTGAAGTTATCACTTATGACGGTTATTATGAAGGCGGCGGTTATAATATGAATAAATATAACGGCGGTCTATGGAAGCTTATAACAACTGGATTTGTATTCGGTGTGTAACTATAATGAACAGGAAGTATGAGTGATTCCAACAAACAGATAGCTGCAAAATTTTATGAAGAGGTAATTAATAAAAGGAATGTGGATGCAATCGGTGATTTCATAACCGATGATTTTATTCACAATGGCAAGCTGCGCGGAATAGATGGTCAAAGGAAAGCTGTAGAAATGTTCTTAAATGCATTCCGTGATCTTGTTAATACAATTGAGCTTTCCTTAAGCGAAGGTGATATGGTTTGTGTGCATGAATGCTGGAAAGGCATTCATACCGGTGAGTTTATGGGTGTAAAAGCTACGGGTAAAAATGTTACCTGGACATCCACTGCAGTTTTGAAGATACGGGACGGAAAAATATGCAGGGCCTGGGATGAAAATGATCTGCTTGGATTGTTTCAGCAGATCGGGGAATTACCAAAGATATAGAATAATATTTTTGTTAACGCAGAGTCCTTCAAGAAACGAAGATACTCTGCTTTTACAAAATGTAATAACTATTAAATTTCCACTGATATTAAATTAACTGTGTTACAAAAAACAAAAATAATTAATGGGTAAAATAAACAGAAGACAATTTATGAAGCTTGCAGGGTCTTCGCTGGCGATAGGCGCTATCGGCTCGGCATTTCCTTCAATTTATAAATTCAAAGAGATCGCAGGGGGACTGGAAAAGTTTGACCATGTGGTTGTACTGATGATGGAAAACCGTTCATTTGACAACCTTCTTGGTTATTTATATACACCGCAGAACCCGCCGCCAAACGGTCAGCAGTTTGAAGGTGTTGCATACCATGATCTTTCAAACCCCGTCCCGCCGTATGCAGATTCTTCTGCTTATGTTGATTCAGTTCACGTATATAAAGATTCCATAATGAATAACCCGAACCCTGATCCGGGTGAGGAGTTTCCTCATATTAATACATCGCTCTTTGGCACAGTGCTGCCTGATACAAACAGGTTTGTTGATGCATGTGATATGGTGAGTCCGTGGAACCTGCCTTCAACTCTGCCGGCAAACTACCCCATGAGCGGATTTTTGACCGATTATATAAATAACTTCAAGGCAACACAGGGCAGAATGCCGACTTACAGCGAGTATAAAATTATTATGAGCTGTTTTCCCCCGGAAGTTGTTCCTGTAATAAGCACTCTTGCTAAAGGATTTGCGGTTTGTGATCACTGGCACTGCGCTGTACCATCACAGACATTCTGTAACCGTTCATTTTTAAACAGCGCGCAGTCAAATGGCTTTGTAACAAATTCCTGTCCGGATGGATACACCAAGTGGCAGAACAATACATCAGAAACAATATTTGAACGCCTTCATAACCGGGGGAAGAACTGGAAGCTTTATTTTGACCACCTCGATGTTTTCCCGATGAGCATGCTTATACACTTTAACGCTTTAAGACAGTTTGCGCCTACAAATATCTGCGGGATGGATTCCTTTTTTGATGACTGCGCTTCGGGCAGACTTCCGGAATATACATTCATAGAGCCGAGGATGATGTTCTTCCATAATGATGAGCATCCGCCGGCACCGCTTATTGGAAACAAAGCAATTACTATTTTTCCTTCATCGGTAACACCGGGAGAGAAGCTGATACATAAAGTCTATAATGCTATTAAGAATTCACACAGCGCTACAGGCAATAACTGGCAAAACACATTATTTATAATCACTTTTGATGAAGCCGGCGGAACATATGACCATGTACAGCCGCCATCAGCAGTAGCGCCCGGCAACACGACAAATAACGAAATGAACTTTGATTTCAAGAGGCTTGGTATCAGGGTTCCTTCAATATTGGTTTCCGCTTACATAAACAGCGGAACGGTTATTAATGATACATTAACGCATACATCGGTAATTAAAACATTATCGGATAAATGGAACCTTGGCAATTTGACCCAGAGGGATCTGAATTCACCGAGTCTTTATAACTACTTAACGCGTTCTGAGCCGCGAAATCCAACCGACTGGCCCACAACTGACCCCAGGCAGGATAAAGTGCAGGGTGATAAGGATTTCTTTTTGAATAAGCCGTTAACGGGATTTCAGAAAGATTTTCTTGGGCTGGCAAACTCACTTGCACACGGCACAAGCCTTCCGCCTTCAGGAATAAATACTATAGGCGAAAGCTTATCGTTTTTAAAGGAAATAATAAAAATTTTAAAGGTATCATACGCATGTTAAAAAATAAATTACTTGTAATTCTGTTTTTATTCATCTCAACTATGGCATATTCTCAAAGGATCAAGTGGGAAGAGACTTTCATAGATAAGGATATAAGCTCACGTGGATGGAAATTAGTGAATAATGATAAAGGAGCGGCTGATATTGAATTGTATTCAGCATTTGAGTTCTTTGATCTTGGCGGTCAGGCTTCTCAGGCGGGAAATTATTTTTTTAAGATGGGTTTTGAGAACATCAATGATAATTTTGTTATAGATGACTGGATAATAACTCCTCACCTCTTCGATATCCACGCAGGCGATACATTATCTTTCTGGTGCGGCGCAATTGACAGGAATTACAAGGATTCATTGAAGATATGGATCTCAACAACAGATGACGGCCTACCCAGCTTTACGATGATAGATTATTTTAAAGTACAGGGTCCTGTGGGAAGCTGGCATAAAAAGTCTTATGACCTTTCTGCATATGAAGGGAAAAGCATTTATATTGGGGTGAATTATTACATTAAAGACGCAGGTGCACTGGGAAACTCATCTGATGCTGTGTGGATCGATCATTTCGCGCTGACGGGTAAAGGCTTTGGCGGTATTGAGCCGGTGAGTTACAGTTTATTTCAGAACTTTCCGAATCCGTTCAATCCCACAACCGATATAAGCTTCAGCATAGCGAATGATTCAAGAGTGTCAATAAATATTTATAACACACTGGGTCAGCAGGTAATGCAGCTTGTGAATGCAGATTACAAAAAGGGGACGTATACGATCAACTTTGACGGTTCAGGCCTGGCAAGCGGTGTATATTTTTACAGGCTAAAAGCAGGTGAGTTTTCAGATGAGAAGAAGATGGTATTGGTTAAGTAGGAGAG
>JAPUEV010000099.1 GCA_027492415.1 Ignavibacteria bacterium | reverse complement strand
TCGGGTTTAATTGTTTGATTTCTTAATTGGGCACAATCTTGTATAAATCTTACTAAGATATTCGTGTAATTAATGAAATTAGTCTGACTTTCGCTTTTAGAAAGTTGGTTAGTCATTTTTGTTATTTTATAACGATTATAAAGATAACTAACGATATAAATCATTGAATTGCAACTTCTTTTAATTTTAGCTATTTTTGTTAAATTCGTTAAAAAATTTAAATAATCACGGAGATTTATAATGGCAGTAGTTGATATTGTAATGCCCAAGATGGGCGAATCAATAATGGATGGCAGAATACTTAAATGGTATAAACAGCCTGGCGATAAAGTTGAAAGAGATGAGACATTATTCGAGATCTCAACCGATAAAGTTGATACAGAAGTACCTGCAGCAGATGGCGGAATACTTGTAGAATTATTATTCAATGAAGGTGATACTGCTAATGTGGGTGATGTTGTTGCAAGGATAGATACAGACGCGGCTAATGCCAAGGTAAAATCTGGTGTGACAGCTAAAGAAGAAGTTAAAGAAGAGCCTGCAGCTGAAGTTAAAACAGAAAAAGCTCCCGAACCCAAAAAAGAAACTGAAAGCGCACCTGTTGCTGAAACAAAGTCTGAAGATACAAAAACAGGTTCAGGCAGCGGATTTTATTCCCCATTAGTACTGAATATCGCATCCAAAGAAGGCGTTTCAATGGATGAGCTCTCAGGCATCAAAGGCACAGGAAACGGCGGCAGGGTAAGGAAACAGGATATACTTGCTTATGTTGAAGACAGAAAATCAGGCAAGGTAACAAAGCCCGAAGCTCCCAAAGCTACACAGGGCGGCACCACAACACCTTCAACAGCAAAAGCTGTTACAGTAGAAAAGAGACAGCAGGAATATAAAGCCCCTGAAATTCACCGCTCGGTTGATCTTACAAATCTGTACAATATGCCGGGTGTTGATGTGGTCCCTATGGATACACTTCAGTCCAAAATGGCTGAACATATGATCATGAGCATACAGACCTCACCGCACGTTGCAGCAATTGCTGAGTGTGATATGAGCGCTGTCGATAGAGCCCGCAAGGTACTTGGCGAAGAATTTCAGAAACGCGAAGGATTTAAGCTTTCATATATGCCGTTTATCTGCGAAGCTGTTGTTAAGGCTTTAAAGGATTTCCCGCTGGTAAATGCATCAATTGACGGAACAAATATCTTAGTTAAGAGTTTTATTAATTTAGGGATAGCTGTTGCAATGGATAACGGCGGACTTATCGTTCCCGTGATAAAAAACGCAGATTCAAAGAATCTGACAGGCATTGCAAGGGAAATGACCGATCTTGCAAAACGCGCAAGGGTTAAGAAATTAACGCTTGACGAGATACAGGACGGCACGTTCACTATCACAAATTACGGCGTGTTTGGCAATATTATCGGTACGCCGATAATCAACCAGCCGCAGGTAGCAATTTTAGGTACAGGCGCAATAAAAAAACGCCCCGTTGTAGTCGAAACATCAGAAGGCGACGCAATAGTTATAAAGCCAATGATGTATTTAACGCTTTCATTCGATCACAGGCTGATAGATGGAGCATTAGGCGGTAAGTTTGTTATGAAGGTTGTAGAATACCTTGAAAATTACACTGTCTGAAAATACACCAGTTTCAATTGACATTTCGGCTTTAGCTTAGCAGGGGTTTATAAGTTTGAATAAAATAAATTAAATTATATGACAAATTCATTCGGAACGCCCCCTGATCAAAGTATAATACAGGGAGATGAGAAAATGCTTGCGCTTTTTTCTCATCTTTCCTTATTTTTAGGGGGTATCATTTTACCAATTATCTTCTGGGCAACCAATAAAGATAAATCAAAGTTTGTAACATTCCATGCTTTACAGGCTTTGTGGTTCCACATAGCTTACATAGCAATAATCATTATCTGGGTTTTTGCATTTATATTTATTGCAGTTGTTGGCGGTTTGGGTTTAGGTGCTTTTTCAAGCGCTACCGGAAATAAGGAAATGCCACTGTTCTTTATAATTGCTATGGTTGGATTTTACGCAACATTGTTCGCAATACTATTCGGTGCAATAGGTTATTCAATCTACATGGGTATTAAATCATACCAGGGTAAATTTGTAAAATATCCTTTTATCGGAAAGAAGGTTTACGCAAAAGTATATGGATCAGCAGCCTAACCAAATTACGGAACCCGGGCAGAATGAGAAAATGCTTGCAATGTTCTCGCACCTTTCATTCTTTTTCGGCAGCCTCATACTGCCTTTGATATTCTGGGCTATTAACGGCGGCAAATCAAAATTTGTCAGCTTTCACTCACTGCAGGCATTATTCTTTCATTTGTTGTATACTGCCGTGATAATTGTTGTTGTTGGTTTTGGCGTGATAGTTGGCCTGTTAACAGGTTTCATGAAATCTGGGATGCATCATAACAGCACCCCTGACCCGTTTCACCTGATCATCCTGATAGCTTTCGGTTTGTTTATCGGAATGATCGCCCTGGCATGTATGATACTTTCCATAGTGAATGCTATATCATCATATAAAGGCGGAATGAAAAAGTATCCAATAATTGGAAATATTATTTACAAAAAAGTTTATGGTTTAAATTAAACTTTATGATCAGTAGCACAGACATTCCTGTCTGTGCAGTATATGAATACACAGGCGGGAATGCCTGTGCTACAAGAAAAAAATATGTCTGAATTAGTACAAATAAAATACATAAATACACATCAGAAGAAGCATTCAGTTGAAAATCCTGAAATTGAAAATAACCGCCGGCCTGATTGGCTTAAGGTTAAGCTTCCAACAGGTGAGAACGTTAATTATTTAAAAGAGCTTGTAAGCAAAAAAAAGCTTAACACTGTCTGCGAAGATGCGCGCTGCCCCAATATGGCGGAGTGCTGGCACCGCAAAACAGCAACATTCATGATACTTGGCGAAGTATGCACACGTTCATGCGGGTTCTGCTCAGTGAAGCTTGGCAAGCCCGATGCCCTTGATTATGATGAGCCAAGGAGAGTAGCAGAATCAGTTAAAGAGCTTGGATTGAAACATGCAGTTATCACATCAGTAGATAGGGACGACCAGAAAATGGGCGGCGCTGATATTTTTGCTATGACAATTAATCAGATTCGCGAGCTCTCACCTGACTGCAAAATAGAAGTATTGATTCCCGATTTCCGCGGCAACTGGGAAGCATTGGATCTTGTTATTAACGCAAGACCTGATATCTTAAATCATAACATTGAAACTGTGCCAAGG
>JAPUEV010000098.1 GCA_027492415.1 Ignavibacteria bacterium | reverse complement strand
GTAATTGGAAAATTGAATGACAGCAACGAAAAAGTTAAGAAAGACATAGCAAAATATATGGATAAACGAAAATAGCTCTATAAACAGCTGAAATTACAATATATTATTTATTTTCAAACCTAACGTTTTTAAGGTATACCTACAAAACTTTATTTAGTTTATTTTAGGCAAAAGAAAATAGAGAAAAAATATTGCAAACAGCAAATTTTGTGGAGTATAATATGGCTAAAACCAATCAGCCAAAAACTGTCTTAGCTTCAAAGAACACATCGATCATTTCTGTTGCTGAATCACTCTTAAAAGATGCGGGAATTATGTATTCAGTAAGCAAGAACGGCGTGACTGAGATACAGGTTACAGGCGATGAAAATATTTTCAATGCAAGGAAGATCTTAATTGACCTGGAAGAGCTTGATTTCCACGATAATAAATAATTGATATTGATTTATATTTAAGTTTAATAAATAAGTTTATAAATTACAGCGGAGCGATGCTCCGCTTTTTTTATGCCCTCTATAACAAATTTATATTAATTAATCTATTTCTATTTTATGAAAAAAATTCTCATCTTAGGCGGTACCGGCTTTGTAGGCAGGATACTGACTGAAAACCTCATAAAGCAGGGGGCTCACCTTGTGTTATTCAACCGGGGCAAGCGCTCACCGGGAATTTTCCCTGAGCTGCGCCACATAACAGGCGACAGGCTGAATAAAGAAGATATAAAGCAGGTTGCTTCTGAAAGCTGGGATACTGTTATTGATTTCAGCTGTATGTTTCCTGTAAACCTTGATGAAATTACAGATATGCTGAAAGGGAAAGCGGGCAGGTATATTTTTGTTTCTACAGCAAGCGTTTACCCGATGGATGACCCTGAGTTCTGGAAAGAACCGGTGAAAGAGGATGCCCAAACCTTGCCATGTACAGAAGAGGAGAAAACTGACCCCGATGTAATGCCAACCTATGGACAGAAAAAAGCGGAGTGTGAAAGAATACTGCTGAGAAAAGAATGGCTTGATGCAGTGATATTCAGGCCCGGACTTATTTACGGCAGGTATGATTACACTGACAGGTTCTATTACTGGCTGTACAGGGTTTATAATAATAAAAAGATACTTGTTCCCGATGGCGGGAAGGAAAAATTCACCGCCACATACAGTGAGGATTTTGCTGAGCTGATAAGAGCCGCAATTGATACTGAACGTCACAATAAGGTGTATAATGCATCAACTCATAAGCCGGTATCTATTAAAACTTATATAGATGATGCATCTGAGCTGCTTGGCAGATCACCTGAGCTAATAAGCGTGAGCAGGGAATTTACTGAACAAAACGAGCTTTCACCATGGGGTGACCTTCCGGTATGGGTTGGTGCGCTGGAAATGTCTATGGATAACAGCCAAGCTTTAAATGATTTCCCTGTGAAGTTCCGTTCATTTAAAGAAAGCTTAAAAGGCTGCATTGATTATTACTCTTCGCTTGGCTGGAAAGCTCCCATTGCCGGACTATCCGTTGAACGTGAAATGGAGCTGATCGAAAAAGCAGGCAGTTAAATTTTAAGGATATTTTAATATTATTTTAAAAAGTGACCTATTAGGGTCACTTTTTTTATTTTCTGAACACAGAAAAACCTTGACAATTCATTTTATATCATTTAACTTTGTACTGCAAAGTACTTTCTAGCAGAAATTAAATAAGTATTATGGAAGAAAATAACAGGGTATCAGCTCCGGAAAGCAGCAAGGAACATTTAAAGAACCTGACAGAGATACGCAGCCTTATGGAGCGCTCATCAAGCTTTATTTCGCTCAGCGGGCTCTCAGGAATCAGCGCAGGAATTATGGGACTATTTGCCGCTTATATTCTGCACTCAAAACTGAGCAGGTTCATGGATTACACAAAGAGCCCGGTTGTAACCGCTGAGACCAGGCAGGAATTAATAATATTCGGTATAACGGTTTCGGCAATTGTACTTGCAGTTACATTTGTGCTGGCTATTTTCTTTACTGCAAGGAAGGCTAAAAAGAGCGGACTGCCGGTTTGGGACGGCTCAGCCAAAAGGCTTGTTGTAAATCTTTTTATACCTCTTGTAACCGGGGGTGTTTTCTGTCTGATATTAATTTATAAATATTTTGACTGGCTGGTGCTGCCTTCAATGCTTGTATTCTACGGGCTGGCTTTACTCAATGCAGGTAAATACACTCACAACGAAATTAAATGGCTGGGAATTTCTGAAATAATTATTGGTCTTGCAGCCATGCTTTTCTTGAACGACGCAATTTATTTCTGGGGACTTGGATTTGGTGTGATGAATATACTCTATGGAATGGTAATGTACTTTAAGCATGAAAAAGGATGAATGTTTAAAGCTGCCGGGTAAAAAAAATGCTGTAATAGAAATAAAATAAAAGATTATCAGTGATTTAAGGGAACAAATTGAAGGATATCCTCGTAAATATAAATAAGCTGTTTGAAAGCAAGGTAAGGCTTGGGATAATGTCCATACTAATGGTGAATGATTCCGTTGACTTCAATTCGCTTAAAAGCCACCTGGATGTTACTGACGGAAATTTAGCGAGCCATATCGCATCACTGGAAAAAGCAAAGTATATAAAGGTCAATAAATCATTTATAGGCAAAAAACCCAACACAACTTACTCGGTTTCAGCTTCAGGAAGGAGAGCATTTAACGATCATTTAGACGCATTGGAAAGGTTAATAAACAGCAGCCTTAAATAAAAATAACTGTAAAAGGACTGCTGGAAAACACATTATGAAAACGATCATCAATTTACGGAGGCTGCGTAATGCATAAGCCAAGGTTCCTTATTACATTAATTCTGCTTGTAGTTTATAATTTCTTTTTCTGGTCAGAAAAGCTGGGAGTGAACCTCTTTATCTTTTTTTCTCTTGGTATGGTTGCGGTGCTTTTTCTGAATGAAGGGAACATCAGGAATAAGAACGTAATTGTTTCAATGCTGGCATCTCTTTATGCCTCTGCAATGGTTGTATTTATTAATTCAGGTTACGCAAAGTTTGCGGCATTTGTATGTTTTATGATCTTTACCGGTTTTGTACACCAGCCGCTGCTTAAAACTGTTTATAATTCTGTTTTGACGACCGTTTCAAGCTTTGTGATTTTTCCGTATAATATTTACATAGAGCTTAAATATTTTGCTTCAAAATTCAGAGCATTTAAAATTATATTGAAGTTTGTAAAGTTAGCAATTATACCACTGGTATTTTTTGTGGTATTTTACGCAATATACGCCTATTCAAACCC
>JAPUEV010000097.1 GCA_027492415.1 Ignavibacteria bacterium | reverse complement strand
CAGGCTGGTAAAAATAATCAACAATAACTTTGATTATGACGGCGATAAGACAAGCATGCTTGTTCCAATAAAGACATGCCAGCTTATGACAAAGCTTTTTAAATCAAAAGCAGGCGCTGAAAGCGATGCTGAAGCTAAATCTGATGAAGAAAGTGAAATTCAGAAAGTATCAATATTTTTCAGCAATGAATTCCTGAAATGCTCATTCAGCAATATAACAATTCACTCAAGGCTAATTGATGATACATTCCCTAATTACGAATCAGTAATACCAAACGATAACGAAAAGATATTAAAAGTCACAAAAAGTGACCTTGTTGGCGCAGTAAAAAGAAGCATTATCATGTCAGACCAGGTTACAAATAAAACCTCATTCAATGTACTTGAAAGCGAGCTGAAAGTACGCGCTGCAAATAATGAATACGGAACAGATGCAGATGAAACAATTGAATGCAGTTACACCGAAATTGATGAGTTCGATATAGCATTCAACGGTAAATACCTGCTTGAAGCAATTCAGCTGTTTGAATCAGACGAGCTGCTTTTTGATTTCAGCACACCATTAAAGGCTGCTATTATAAGACCTTCTGAGCAGGCTGAAAATGAAGACCTGATGATGCTGGTTATGCCTGTTAGAAATATCTGATAGGGCACGAGTGAAATATGCTCCTTGATGAACTGCAGCTTATAGATTTTAAGAATTACAGTAATTGTTCTTTCTCATTCAGCCCGAAACTGAATTTTATATACGGTGAAAACGGAAACGGTAAAACCAATATACTCGAAGCTGTTTCTATGCTGTGTTACACAAAAAGCTTTCTTGCAAACACTGAAGCAGACTGTGTGAAATACAGCAAAAATGCGCGAGAACCCCTAGCACATTACACCAACCGATAACAGATCAACAAAAAAGAAAACATCACATATAACCAACAATAAAATTCAAAATTGCTTTTAAGTGATAATTAAACAGTTACCCGCTCAAATGATTATATCGGCAGGTTCCCGCTTGTGGTACTTTCGCCATATGACCTGAAGCTTACAACAGGCACTCAGCAGGATAGAAGAAGGAATTTTGACCTGCTTATATCACAGGTAAGCAGGGTATATTTAAACGACCTGAGGAAATACAACAAGATCATCAAACAGAAAAATTCACTGCTTAAAGAAAACCTGGTAACAGGCAGATACGGCAGGAAAGAATTAATTGATCTTTTATGTGTTTGGAATGCAGAGCTTCTTGACCTGGCAGTAAAAATAATGATTCGCAGGCTTGATTTTATAGAGGAATTCAGGAAATATGTACTGGAGAGCTTTAACAGGATAGTGGGAGACAGGTATATACCTATTATCACATACCAGAGCGAAATACTTGATGAAACCCAGCCCCACGAAACAGATATTGAGCAGCTGAAGACAAAGCTAGAAGCTTTATTAAAGGAAAAGATGGATCCTGAAATTAAAAGGGGTATATCACTTGCCGGCCCGCACAGGGATAATTATATTTTCAGTATGAATAAAGGCGGGGAGCTCTTTGATATGAAGACCTTTGCTTCCCAGGGTGAACATAAAACCTTCATAGTATCAATGAAGCTGTCAGAATTCGGGTACATAAATGAGAACTTAAAGCATACAAATACGGGTGAACCGATACTTTTACTTGATGATATTTTTTCTGAGCTTGATAAAGGCAGGATAGCAAAAATATCTGAATTAATAACAGAATTTAACCAGGTGTTTGTAACCACCACAGATACAGAACATCTGAACATACTGAAAAGAAATTTTGATGTTTCTAAGGCATTCCAAATTGTAAACGGGAACGTAGAAAGTGTTAATTGATTTTAAAGAGCATGCTAAAAGGCAAACCACATTAAACTCTGAAATAAGCTCACTGTTTGGTGACCTTAAAAAACAGAAAAAGAAAAGATTTGATTACTGGTACCAGGCAGTGGGTGAAAAAATTGGAAAGCTTGCAATACCAACATACAAAAAAAATGATGTACTTTACGTAAGCGTTGTAAACCCGGTCTCACGGTTTGAGCTGACAAGGATGAAGCCCGAAATACTGGAGAGCGTTAACAAATTATTGAGTGAAAATAAAAAATTAAAGGATATAATATTTAAATAATGGCAGATAAAAAGAATAAACCTGAAAAAACAAAAGAAATAAAAGACGGCTACGGCGCAGATAGTATCCAGGTCTTAAAAGGACTTGAGCACGTTAGGAAAAGACCCGCGATGTATATCGGCGATGTATCAAGCCGCGGCCTGCATCACCTGGCATACGAAGTTGTGGATAACAGTATTGATGAAGCTTTAGGCGGGTATTGCGATAAAATATCACTTACCATAAATAAGGATAATTCGATCACAGTAATCGATAACGGCCGCGGTATTCCAACCGGAATGCACCCGACCGAAAAGAAATCAGCGCTTGAAGTGGTAATGACAGTGCTCAATGCAGGCGGAAAGTTCGACAGGAACACATATAAAGTATCAGGCGGTCTGCACGGTGTGGGTGTATCAGTTGTGAACGCGCTGAGCAAATGGCTTAAGGTTGAAGTAAAGCGCGAAGGCAAGATATTTGCGCAGGATTACAAAGCCGGCGCGCCAACAGGACCCGTTAAGGAAATAGGCAAAGTTGACCTGAAAGATACAGGCACAAAGACAACATTTATGCCTGATGACACTATTTTTAATACGGTTAATTTTAAGTTTGAAATTCTTGAAGATAGATTAAGAGAGCTTGCATACCTGAACAAGGAAGTTACAATTGTAATTAAAGATGACAGGAGCAAGAAGGAAAACCGCTTCCATTTTGAAGGCGGTATAATTGAGTTCGTTAAGTATATCGACTCATCCAGGAAATCATTTATGAAGGAACCTATCTTCATAAAAGGTGAAAGGGATAATACGCAGGTTGAAGTTGCGTTCCAGTACAACGATACTTATAATGATAATATTTTTACCTATGTAAACGATATTAACACACATGAAGGCGGAACACATCTTGTTGGTTTTAAGACTGCGTTAACAAGAACACTGAATAATTACGGAACAAAAGCAAATATCATTAAGAATGATAAGATACAGCTGACAGGTGATGACTTCAGGGAAGGATTATCATGCGTCATAAGCACTAAAGTGCCTGAGCCGCAGTTTGAAGGACAGACTAAAACCAAGCTTGGCAACAGCGAAGTAAAGAGCATTGTTGAAATGATAGTCGGCGAGCAGCTTCAGCAGTACCTTGAAGAAAATCCTTCGGTTGCCAAGAAGATTATTG
>JAPUEV010000096.1 GCA_027492415.1 Ignavibacteria bacterium | reverse complement strand
AAAATAAATATTAATAAAATCTAACAAATAAAAAAAAGTAAATAATGAAACAGGAAACAAAACAATGGTTCACTTTACTTTTAGCAATACTTGTATTAAGCATTTCTATGAACCTGTTTGCACAGGCTAAGGAGCTTCCTCCATTTAATATGATGTATTTAGATTCTAAAGGAGATGTAAACAAGCGGGGCATATTTCTACAGGATTGAATCAAATGGCTTTACGGATAATAAAAAGATGATGTTCATAAAATAATTAAATACGGAGAACAAAAAAATGAAAATTGGAAAAACTAAATTTGGATTTATTATTGTAACTGTTTTACTGATTTTTCTGCAGGTAAACGTTAAATCTCAAAACCTTAACAAAGAAAATAATGATATCGTAACTGATTTAAGCAAGGAGCTTTACAGTAATAGGATCCAGGGAGACCAGTATAATTCCGCGAAGATACAAAGAGAGATGGGAAAGTTATCAGGCGAAACAGTTATTACGCCGCAAAACGACCCGGCGTTTCATTTTGAGCTGAACCCTGACCCTGTACCTTTTGAAGGAGACTATAATGTTTCGCAAATTAACAGCCTTAACGCATGGAGCCATGCTGTGGCAACAGTGCCCTCCGGCTTTCCTAACGCAAACAGAATTTGGGTAGCTGCAACAGAATTTAAATCCGGCGGACCCGATACAATTAAGTTCTACTATTCATCCAACGGCGGCTCAGCATGGGTATATTATGGAAAGCTTTTCACTAACATAAACGGTGATTACCGCGCTGATGAGCTTGATATAGAAATTGTAAACAGCGGCAGTGATGTTTTTATATTCGGAGTTGCCGGACATAATAATCTGACTAATAATACCACTGAAGGTGTTTTTTTCAGGATAAGTACAACTAACTCTACCCTGTATGTTGCAAGGCTTACCAACAGCAGCCTTGGCAGCAATTACAGGCTCTATAATTACCGCATAACCAGCGATAACACAAACTATACATCCACTACTTATTGCTTGATAACTGCATCCTGCAGGGTTGATTGCAACGGTACTGATGGCAACTATGAGGTTTTGTATCTGTATGCCGATCAGCTGTTCTTGCTTCCTACATTCCATTATATGCCAATTGTAACCGGTACAAACGGCTGTCCGCTTCCGTTCAGCGCCAATTACTATATATATAGTGATGTTGGGTATACCAAATATCTTGGTGTTGATAAAGTATATGTTATGTTCCATATCAATGCAGGTGCATCATATAATTACACAAAGGTTACCATTTACAACAACTATACAACAGAATTTACAACTACTACTCTTAGTGAAACCGCTGAATCACACGGTCAAAGAATGGCATTCACAGGCGGCACAAGCGGAAGCGGTATTATTACTTATGTCAGAAAATTCAGCGGAAATGACTGGGATCTTGCCTGTTACAGGACAAGTGATGGTTTTAGCTGGACGCAATCAACAATTGACCAGTCAACTAAACGTGCGCGATGGGCTGATGTTACGGCAGTAAGAGGAACGGCTTCTGATTTCAAAATAGGGTACATACAGGATAATCCAACGGTACCTGCGGGATTTTATACAGGCAACAGCGGAAATAACTGGAGCTCTCCGGTATCACTTGTAATAAGCAATCAGCAGATAGATACAATTTACACCAGGGTACGGGCAGGCTACACCTCACCAACCGGGGATAACTGTCTGGCGGTATATGCGAATGCAAGTACATTTTATGGTTATGCTTCAAGACTTTGCAATACCACAACAGGTATTAATGAAACAGGGATTCCCGAAAAATTTGCACTGCAGCAAAATTATCCTAACCCGTTTAACCCGGTTACTGCAATTAAATTTTCAATTCCATCAGGAGGAATTGTTAAGCTGGAAATATTTGATGCTGCAGGAAGACTAATTGATACTCCTTTAAACAACTCACTTGAAGCAGGTGATCACCAGTATACATTTGATGCATCAGGTTATGCAAGCGGAGTTTATTTCTACAAGCTTACAGCAGGTAAAAATTTTGAAACTAAAAAAATGCTTCTGGTTAAATAATGAAAACTATACTTATAAATATAAAATATTTACTGCCTCTTGTTTTATTTCTTTGCACGGCAGTTAATTCACAATGGGTAAATGTTTCCCCTCCCGGAAATGATACAGCTTTTTACTGCATAGATATTGTAAGCCAAAATGTTGCCTATGCAGGCAAAGGTTCCCATGGAATTATTATTAAAACCACAAATGGAGGTATTAACTGGCAGGAAATTAATACGCCTTCAGAGTATATGGCTAATAAAATTCATTTTATTAATGAAACTACCGGATTTCTTGCAACGGGCTCAGGTTTATACAAAACCAACAGCGGAGGAGCGGCATGGGTAACACTTTCAGCCGGCAGCTTCTCTGACCTGTTCTTTGTTTCGGAATCGACAGGATACGCAATTAATGCCGATTTTCCTGCGAAGCTATATAAGACAACGAATGGCGGTGGAAATTTTTCAATCTTCAATATGGGTTCCTACCCTTCATATATCGGGCAGGCATTATGTTATGTTAATGCCGCTGAAATTTTTGCATTAACTTATAAGCCGGCTTCTGATAGCTCGATAATTTTTAAATGCTCTAACTGGGATTCCGGCTGGGTACCTGTGCTGAAAACCAAACCCGCATGTTATGATATTTCATTTGCAGATGCCAATACCGGGATTGTATGCGGGAACTTCGGTGCATTCAGAAGAACTACAGACGGCGGTACAACATGGCAGAATCAAACGCCAGCCGGTGGTACAACTATTCTTGCGTGCAAAATGAATAATCTTTCCACGGGTTATTTTGTCTGCGGTGCCGGCTTTATTTATAAATCTACAAACAACGGAGCCAGCTGGTTTCCCCAGAATTCAGGAACATCGTTTATGCTGTATGATATTGATATAATAAACAATGATAGCGCCACTTTTGCAGCAGGTGAAAACGGGACGATTTTAAAAACGGGCAGTGGCAGCTTTACATTTATTGAGCCCCTGCTCAATATCACGCCAAACAGATATACACTTGAACAGAACTTCCCTAACCCGTTCAATCCTGAAACAAAGATCAAATTTTCAATTGAAAATGAAGCTAATGTATCGCTCAAAGTATACGATATAACGGGTAAGCTGGTAAATGAAATGTTAAATGAACTCCTGCCCGCCGGCGTTCATGAGGTAAATTTTAATGCTTCAGGTCTTACAAGCGGTATATATTTCTATTGCATGGAATCAAACGGTACTAAGCTAAGCAAAAAAATGTTATTAA
>JAPUEV010000095.1 GCA_027492415.1 Ignavibacteria bacterium | reverse complement strand
AAGCGCCATCGCTTCCGCCTATTACATAGAAAGTATCTTTTACAACTGCTGTTGCGCAAATCAACCTTGCAAGCGGCAGAACTGCGCCGGTTGTCCAGGTATTTGTTGTGATATTATATTTATAAAGCGCGGTTGTATTTGGAGCATTACCGCCTACTGCAAAAAGCCATGCAGTATCACTGCCTGCTTTATTATATCCAACACCGCTGCCTAAATATGAACCGCCTGTAATTGAGTTACCTGCAGTCCATACAGCTGCTGATATAACCACTGTTTTTGTGAGTGTATCGTTTGAGCGGTCAAGATCTGCTGTTGACTGGGTAATAACTTTTACTGTATATGTACCTGCAGCGGCTGACCAGTTTGCAAAAGTAACCTGGTTTGTAGTTCCGCCTGTTAAAGCTGTCACATTCATTGTAGAAGTATATGCACCCGGGGTAATTGTCATAGTTACAGGAAATGTTTCGCTGCTTGAGCCAAAATTCTTAACTGTAGCTTTAGGAACTATTGAGCCCGGCATTTGCGGTGAGTTAACATCAACTGATATTGTTCCAACATCATGCGCAAGCAACGGGTTTACTGATATATCATCAACGTAGCAATCATTACCGTAAGCGCTTGTTGCTTTTAAGATGATATAATTTGTTGCCGTGTTGAATGATGGCGGAATAGTTACTTCGTAGTAATACCATCCGTCTGCCCCAGCTTCAACCGGTGTAAGTGTTTTAGACCTGTTAATTGTAGTAAGTAATGTTGCGCCTGTTGATGAAGCTGTTGTGTTGATCATGAAATCAACTTTATCTGCATTTGTTGCGTATCCTGCATCCCTTATCATCCAGAAGCCAAGCTTTGCCTGCCCTGAAGTTAAGCTGAATACTGCTGATATAAGTGAGGATGATACGCCTGTGGAATAGCTGAAGCTGTTAAAACATGTTAAGCCTGCGCCGCTGTGAGGTGCAAAGCCGCTTGGGTAAACAGTAGTTGTAACCCTAGTCCACAGCCCTGTGCCGCTTTCCTGAAAATTTAGCCAGCCTGTCGGCGGGAAAGTAGTGTTATCAAAGCTTTCTGTAAATACCGGCGGGGTTAACATGGCAGGAACCCTGTCATGATTTGAGGGTAACTGGTATTTCAGCATTTCCATAGATACCGGAATAGATGTTGCGTTTATATTTTGCGGATCAGGATCTTTTTGGGTAAAGAGGCTGAATCCGGCCAGTAAAAGTACTGCAAAAAAAATAGTAAATGTTTTGATCTTTTTTGACATTTTTGTTCTGTTTAATTATGAAGAGAAAGTTTAATTATACACAAAATAAAAACCGGGATATACCCGGCAGTTATAGTTTTACAGCATTGATATTTTATAATGTTTTTTAAATGACCCTGATGCAGGTTATTGGAATCCTTATACAGGAATTTACCGCATGGGATAAGTTGAATGGATGAGCAAAATATAAGGCGAAAAATATATATCATCAGTATAATTTTCAGCAGTATGATTTAAACCTGAATGCTGAATAATTTTTTCCGGAAAGTAATGACCCGGCTTTTAAAACGCTCTTTAGATATTAGTGTTATTATCACATGCAAATTATACAGCAATGTTAATCTTAACAATGCATTATTTTTTTGTAATTTTTAGGGTGCGATAAATGTTATGCATCTGAATGACAATGTATTTGTTTGCCTGCAAAATTTTGATTACAGTTACAAAAGTGTTTCTTATATTTTTTATAAAAAAATAACCGGCACCTGTTTATTATAACAGTATTTTAAAATTGTAAAACAATCCTGTATATTTCAATTTATTTAAATGAATGTTTTAAATATATTTGCAGACATCCATTAACATAAAACTATTTTTACCGAAGGAGCAGAAATAAAATGACAGAAGCAATAAACAACGAAGTTGAAGAAAAGATACAGGAAATACTGAAGGAAAATAATGCCATCATGCTTGCAACTACAGGCACTGATTACTCACCATGGATACTTGGAGCATATTTTGTAAGCAAAGGAATAGATATATACTTATTAGTGGAAAAAGGCGGCAAAAGCTTTGCGAATATAATGCAGAATAAAAACGCGGCATATTCAATTTCACAGAATGACGCTACAAAGGATTTTTTACAGGGCAAAGCAGTGATTGAAGTTCTTCCTGATGAAGATGAAGCAAAAGTAAGGGCAATGCTTGTAGAAAAAATGCCGTGGTACCAGACATTTGTGCCGATGGTTCCTGTTAAGATAGTATCATCCAAAATTTTTGTTACCTCGCTTCAGAACGGCTGGTTCCCGGCAAAGGTTTTAGAGAATATGAATTAATAATTACAAATATTGGTTCAGTAATATCCCCGTTTTAAAGCGGGGATTTTTTTATAAATAACCATATCGACTGCAAAAACCCTTGTTTTTTTATTTCTGTTTTGCCATTTTTAGTTATTACATAATATAATATCAAAGGTTTATTTCTCTTTACCACAGAGAGATCAAATCAAATGGTCAATTTGATCATACCAATAACATCCATCCGAATATTCAGGTTGATCTTTTAGAAATCATAAAAGTTTTATAGCAGAATTAATCTAATTCACATTTCGGGAATATTTCCCAAATTAAAATCACATAGCTATGAAAACTAATCGTCCACTTGATTTCAGGAATGTTTTGGCATTCTTATTCCTGTTTTTCGCTCTTTCCTTAAATATTTTTTCACAACCACAGTATTATAATTTCAATACAACTGCGGGAGCTAATGTATTCCCGTTTGCTGTAACAACCGGTAAAGAAGTTCAGCTGCTTTATTTAGCCGGTGATTTTGCTTCACCAACTCCTGCCCCTTCAGGAAATATTACCAAGATCTATATCATGATGACAGCTACAGGAAGCTCAACATTTACTAATATGGTCATCAAAATGGGACAGGTTTCAGGTTTAACTACATTTGCAACGGGAGTATGGTATACCGGGCAGCTGGATACAGTTTATTACAGGGCATCAGTATCTATGTCATCAACTGCAAGCCAATGGATGGCAATTACACTGGATCGTCCTTTCAGCTATGACCCGACAAAAAGCTTAATAGTTGATATTAACCAGTGCGTTTCTACAACAGCAACTATGAACTGCGCTACTACAGCGCTTACCAATTTCAGAAGGAAC
This sequence comes from Ignavibacteria bacterium, assembly GCA_027492415.1. Taxonomy (GTDB): domain Bacteria; phylum Bacteroidota; class Ignavibacteria; order Tepidaquicellales; family OLB5; genus OLB5. The sequence continues at coordinate 163 of JAPUEV010000095.1, read as the reverse complement.
ACTTCTTTAGTAAATACAAGCTGCCCGTTTGTATGGGGACAGCAAAGCGGAACATTATCCAACTTTGGAATTGATGTCGCTCCTCCTTCATGCAGCTACACGTGGGGCACACAGACATCAGGCACAGCAAACTTATTACAGGCAGTATGGGCACCAAGCGCAA
>JAPUEV010000094.1 GCA_027492415.1 Ignavibacteria bacterium | reverse complement strand
AAATAGAAATAATAGACGAATTTGAGTTTAAAGATTGGGTAAATGAAAATTACCCAATGTACTGTAATTACCTTGAGAACTTTAATTAATTAAAAATGAAAGTCTTATTAGCATTACTCTTAACTTCATCCATACTGTATTCACAAAGTGATTCGGTTTTTAAATATTCTCTACCTGAGCTAAAAATTTCGCAGATTGAAAAAGGGAAAGAAGTGATTTATGGTTTTGCAGAAGACAGGAATATATTTATTCTGAATGATAGTACTGTTAAAGCTGACCCTGTAAAGTATAAATACAGCCTTTTGATCTCTGACCTTAAAAGTGTATCAATTCTGGATGGAAATAATGGATGGCGCAGTGCTAAAGTTATGGGACTTGTGGGAGGCAGCATTGGTCTGCTGACCGGAATAATATTCTCAGCAGGTTTTCAGATAAAGGAACCATCTTTATTTTCTTTTATATCGCTAATGACATTATCCGGAATGGCGGCTGGAGGATTATTAGGCGGAGTAATAGGTGCAGCAGTACCTTACTTTGAAAACTATAACCATTTTTCAAATGAACTGGCTGTTAAACAGAAACAAATAAAGGAAATATTTATTAAGCATCACATTAAAAATAAATAGTGTTATGTAAATATTAAAAATGTTGGTATCATTACCAATATCCAATATAATAATATGACAGAAAACGCACCAATAATAATTAAAGCCGAATTTAACCCGATAGTAAGAACATATATCATTTTATATGTTTTCGGATTCCTTGTTATAACAATAATCGGTATACCGCTTGCAATTATATGGCTGTGTGGTGTGGGACAGTGGTACAGCCAGCATTACTATGATAAACTGTATTGTGTGTTGACTGAAAAACATCTCAGGCTTAGAATGGGAATTTTATTTACAATTGATAAGACCATTCCCCTGGAAAATATTCAGGACTTAACATTCTATGAAGGACCTGTCTTAAAGCATTATAATCTCGCAATGCTTAAGGTTGAAACTGCAGGACAGGCAGATAAATCGGGTAACCACATGAAACTGGTTGGCGTAGTTGATTCGCATATTTTTCGCGCAACAGTTCTTGATCAAAGAGAAAAGGTTAAAATGAATTTAACAAGCCGTTCAGAAAATAAGAATGAACAGACCGAATTGCTGAAGAAAATAGCCGCTTCTCTTGATAGAATTGAGGCAAATTTGAGAAAATGATATAATTTGATAATTGGGAGTTATATTTCTGTATCTAGTATGGTTTTATTAAGAATTATATTGTTAATATGAATTTACCTTGAAAACTTTATTTAGAATAAAATGAAACTTTTACTAGCATTACTCTTAACATCATCCATCCTGTACTCGCAAAATGATTCAATAAATAAATATACCCTGCCTGAGCTTAATATTACACAGCTTGAAAAAGGTAAATTGGTGACATATGGCTTTGTTAATGATGAGAATATATTTCTTGTGAAAGACAGCATGCTGGTCGCAGATCCGGTTAAATATAAATATATGGTGCCCTTAGCAGGTATTACAAAATTAGCGTTCAGGGATGGTACTTATTCCTGGCGCGGTGCAAGAACAATGGGGTTAGTTGGCGGTGGTCTTGGTTTAATAACCGGTGTTTTAGTCGCTTTGATCTATCATCCCAATTTTGCAGAATATACTTTAACTGTTTCAGGATTCATAACGGCTGGTATTTTAGTGGGTGGTTTTGCAGGCGGTATTTTAGGTTCTGCAATTCCTTATTTCAAAGAGTATTCCGGATTTTCTGATGACACACAGGCTAAGAAAGAAATATTGAAGCGGATTTTCAGAAAACACAATATTAAGTGATATTTTCAAAATACTACATAAATTAGTATTACATATTTATAAATCAATTTGTAAATTTACATAGTAATCATTTCAAACTCATCCCTTACCTGCCGTGAATATCACGGTTCGGCTAATAAATAATTCAATAATTTTATTCATATAATTCTATGAAGAGATATTCTATTGCCATGGCAGCTTTACTGCTTTTGCTTTCGTTTAATTTATTAGCGCAGGAACAAATGACTCCAGTGAGCGGAGTGCATGATACTGAAGTAGTATCAATTGATAAGTATGTATTTGAAACGGCCTTGAACAGCGCTGACAGGACCATCACGTTCCTGCAATGGGTCATTGGTGTCTTTTCCGGTGTCATAACCATACTATTTGTGATTTTCAAATACCGCGACGAGAAGTCACTTGAAAAGAACAGGAGCGACCTTAAGGAATCGCAGGATAAAATAGAAAAGATAAGGCTTGAGCTTGTTGATGAAGAAAATAAAATGGGGCAGATGCTCGAACGGCTGCAGCGGGTCTCGAGTGATTATGAATCCAAAATATCGGGAATCGAAAACAAAATAAGGGAGCTTGAAATTAAGAGCAATGAGCTGGATAAGAAGACTGATAATATGAACGAGATTAACCGCAATTTCAGCATTGCATACAGCGCGCTTGAAAGCGGCAACAATTCAGAAGCTATTGAGTATTATACAAGGATAATTGATTCTGACCCCGATACACAAACATTAAAGATAGTACTTAATAACCGCGGTAATGCGTACCAAAATGCCGGAAATGCAGCGCTTGCCCTGAAGGATTACCAGCGTGTGCTTGATATCGAGCCTGACCTGCCGCAGGTCTACAACAACCGAGGAATAGTGTATGAATCGTTAAATGATTACGATAAGGCATTGGCAGAGTACACAAAAGCAATTGAACTTAAAAGTGATTATGCAGATGCATATTATAACAGGGGAAATGTGTATAATTCACAAAGAAAATACAATGAAGCCCTTGCTGATTTTAAGAAGCTGGTACAGCTTGAGCCTGATGATGTTATTGCGAAATTCCATATTGCAGAATCATTTATACTTACCGGGCAGTTAAATGAGCTTGGAAGCTGGCTGCAGGTGATTAAGCTTAATGGTGAGGATAAATATAAAACACTTGCCATGCTGTTTGAAATAATTTACAGTTTGCTCAATAGAAATGATAATAAGGAATTAATTCTATCCTTCGGGAATTCTGTAAACTCCAGTGGTATTGCTGAATGGAAGTTTGGAAATATGTCTGCGTGGCTGAATTCAGGTAAGGTTAAGCCTGAAGTGAAAGTGAAGATAGAAGATTTATTGAAGTTGGTAAATTAAGTAGTTTTTCAGAAATATTTCCGCAGAGTCCCAAGAGTAGGAGACTCAGCGGAAAATATAAAGTGACCACCCCTCAATCCGGCTGGCGCCGGATTTCTTCCCCTCCCATGTCAAGCCCAGGTCAGCGACTTAAAAA
>JAPUEV010000093.1 GCA_027492415.1 Ignavibacteria bacterium | reverse complement strand
GCCAGAGAGCTCTTCTTTAACTACATCGTATGTGATTCCGAACTGCTGAAGTATCTGTGAGGCTAAGAAATCATCTTCCCTTAAAATTGAAAGTAAAAGATGCTCTGTGCCTATTACATCAGACTTGAATATTTTAGCTTCAAGATATGTTATTTTCAATACTTTTTCAGCCTGCTTTGTGAGCGGTATGTTACCTACTGTAAGAGTTGCGCCGGACTGCCGTACGGTATCTTCTATCGTCTTCTTAATTTTACCGATATCTTTTCCAAGATTCCTGAAGATCTTAATGGCAATCCCTTCTCCTTCACGGATAATTCCGAGAAGAAGATGCTCAGTACCAATGTAATCATGCCCCAGGCGAATTGCTTCTTCCCTGCTTAACCTTATTACATCCTGAACCCTGTTTGAGAAATTACTATCCATATATTTTAATATTATGTTTATTTACTAATTTCAACCGTTTACGGTGTAAATTAGTTTCCTATGGCTAAAATTACGCTTTAATTGATAGATTTGCAATGAGTATGATTTTACATTGTGTAGTATTTTCGGGGAATTTTGCGGAATAATGCTGTTTTCAGGGGATTTATGTACGATTGAGATAATTTGACTGTTTAAAGGATATTCTGAATTCAGTGCCGCCACCCCTTATGAGCTCAACTTTACCGCCCAGCTGCTCGGAAAGTATCTTTACAAGCTTCAAGCCAAGGGATGTGGAGTTGTGGAAATCGATATCATCCGGTACACCAATGCCAGAATCTTTTATTGTCATTAAATATTCACCGCTTCCTTTTTCTACAAGGTTAATAGAAATAGTACCCTTCATTAAAGCGGGGAATGCATATTTTAAACAATTGCTTACCAGCTCATTTATGATAAGTCCGCATGGTATAGCAGTATCAATATCAAGATAGATACTCCGGAATTCAAATACAGGCTTTACTCTATCTATACTTATTCCGTAAGTAGTGTAAAGATTATCAACAAGATTTTTAATATAATCATAGAATTCAATTACTGATATATCACTTGAGCGGTAAAGTTTTTCATGAATAAGTGCCATTGTACGTATACGGTTCTGGCTTTCGGCAAACATGCTGTGTATCTCTTTATCCTTAACATGCGATGACTGAAGCTTGATAAGGCTTGAAATTATCTGCAGGTTATTCTTTACACGGTGGTGGATTTCCTTAAGCAGCATTTCTTTCTGTTTCAGTGAATTCTCAATTGTGTTCTCATATTTTTTCCTGTCGGTAATATCACTGTGAATTCCGATTGAGCCTATGATATTGCCATTTGTATCTTTCAGGGGAGCGCCGGAAATTTCCACCCACATTATTTCCCCGGTTTTCTTACGCATCTTCACTTCATACTTATCGGCAAAACCATGCCTGCGCAGCTTGTTCCTTTCTTTAATGAAATCCCTGTATTCTTCTTCAACAAGCAGCTCATTGGCAACAAAGCCTATCAGCTCTTTTTTGGTATAGCCAAACATATCATAAGCGTTATCATTTACAAATATTATCCTGTCATCGTTATCAACGTATAATATTACCTCGCTCATATTTTCTATCAAGGTGCGGTACTTAAGCTCGCTGTCAATCAGCGCCTGCTGTGTGCGTTTAAGCTCTGTGATATCATATGCAATGCCAAGAACCGCGGGCTTGCCCTGGAAGTTTATCGGTGTACCGCAGTAATCCAGCCACTTTTCATTTCCTTTTTTATCAAGTATCTTTAATTCGTAACGCTGCTGAACATCTTCACCTTTCAGCCTGGAAGCACCCCGCTGTTTTGCGATATCCCTGTAATCAGGGTGGACAATTTCCCAGAAATTCTTTCCGATCATTTCCTTGACATTATAGCCGGTTATTTTTGCTGAGTACTCATTGCCGTAAATGAACTTATTATCAGAATATATAAATATTGCAGCAGGCACTGATTCAGTTAAGCTGCGGTATTTATCTTCGCTTTCACGGAGAAGTTTTTCTGCGTTAATTCTTTCTGTTATATCAACATGTATCTGGTCAATAGCATAGGGTACACCGTTCTCATCAAGCTCTGCGTAATAATATACATCCAGCCACAGCGTTCTGCCATCACGGTTGATGATACGGTACATGTAGCGGAATGTATCCCTGAAATTGTTATCACACCACTCACCATGCGCTTTTAAGAAACCGTCCAGGTCATCTTTGTGAATACTGCCCAGTATCTCCTGGTCGCTTAATGAATTGAATTCTTCGCGGGTATAGCCTGACTGCCTGGTAAATTCATAGTTGGCAAGGGCGTAACCCTGTGTATCCTGCAAAACGCGTGTGAAAGCGATAGGCGCATTCATAACTACCTGAGGATAACTGAAGAGCGAAAAATCGTATGTTTCCAGCTGTTTTTCCAGCTCACGGACCCGTTTTTTAAGGGATTCAATTTCCGTTTCCGGATCAACAGTTCTTTTAAGAGCTTCTTTTTTCATACCTCTGCATATTAATACTAATTTTAGATTAATTCTATAGCTATAAATCAGAATGATAAATTAAATAAAAAAGTGTTAAATTTGGTGAAATTAATCAAAATGGGGGCAACTTATGGGACTTTTTAAAGAATTCAAAGAATTTATATCACGCGGTAATGTTGTAGATCTAGCTGTAGGTGTTATTATCGGCGCGGCTTTCGGTAAAATAGTATCTTCAATTGTAGATGATATCATTATGCCGCCTATTGGTGTACTGCTTGGAGGAATGAATTTTTCATCATTAAAGATAATATTAAAACAAGCAACAACCGATCCCACAGGAAAAGTTATTGAGGCTGTATCAATAAATTACGGTAACTTTATCCAAACGGGAATTGATTTCGTTATCATAGCAGCGGCAATTTTTGTTTTCGTGAAGGCGTTCAATTCCATGAAGCGCAAAGAAGAAGCTCCCCCGCCCGCACCGCCAACCAAAGAAGAAATTTTATTGACAGAGATAAGGGATTTGCTGGCGAAGAAATCATAAAGCAAAAGTAAAAAAGAAAAATTTAAGCACAGATATTTTACTCTGTGCTTTTTTATGCTTTTGGAACGGTCACGACCGTTCCCTACATGTTACTTTGCGGCTTTGTGGTTACGGTTTTGGTTTTACTTCAGGATTATTTCATTTCCTGCACTTATGCTTTTAGCATTAATTTACGTCTGGATTCCCGCATTCGCGGGAATGACAATGCATGAGGGAATTGTAATGCAAGGGGGAGTGACAGTATTAATGTTTACATTGAAGGATCTAGACCGTTCCCTACATGTTACTTTGCGGCTTTGCGGTTAAAGGTTTTTGCTTTGCTTCAGGATTATTTCAT
>JAPUEV010000092.1 GCA_027492415.1 Ignavibacteria bacterium | reverse complement strand
GTTTTTTACTGTTTTTAACTTCAATATCCTATTCACAAAGCGGTTGGTTTTGGCAGAACCCAACCCCAACCGGGAATGACATATACAGGATCAAATTTGTAAACAATAATATCGGTTTTGCATCCGGCAGGTATGGTACAGTTATTAAAACATATAATGGCGGGGCAAACTGGATAAATGTAAGTACAGGCTCCAAAAGCCATTTGAGCGGATTGTATTTTCTGAATTTCAATACAGGTTTTGCCGCAGGAATTAATTCTGCAATCTTTAAAACCACCAATGGCGGCAATAACTGGATAGACTGTTCCGTTACAACCGATACTGTTGATTTTGAAAGTATTGTAATGTTCAATTCATCAACCGGTGTTGCAGTATCATCAGGCTATAACAACCGTTCAGGAGTGTTCAGAACAACAAACGGCGGTATAAACTGGGTAAGAAGCTCCTTCCCTGATAATAATTATCAGAACCGTGAACTAACAATCACTGATTCCAACAATGCTTTTACATTCGGATATAATACTACTATTGGAGGCGGATATATACTTAAAACTACCGATAAAGGCTCAGCCTGGAGCTCTGTGTTTTCAGCTGACTCTCTTGATTTCGTAAGCGCTCAGGCGCTGGATGCACAAAATATTATTTCCCTGGCTAAATCAATCAAATTCTATTATATAATAAAAACTACTAATAGCGGTGCTGGCTGGAGTATTGAAAGAGTTCAGAACCTTAGTTATCCAGGCACTTCGCTTAATAAGATAGCATTTGTAAATACATTAACCGGTTATTGCGCAGGCAATGTGACCTTTGCCGGTTCCTTCAGCAATAAAATGTATAAAACAATTGATGGCGGTTTAACATGGCAATACAACCAGCTTGCTGATTCTGTATGCGGGCTTCTTGCTGTTGATGTTATAGGCAGCAACAGGGTAATTGCAGCCGGGCAGGGCGGTTACCTTATCAGGTCAGTTAATTCAGGGGCTTCATTTACACGGGCATTTAAAACCATAACGACTGCAAGGATAAACGATGTTTCCTTCATTAATAATAATACCGGTATCATTGTATGCTCAGGCGGCGAAATATATAAAACACTAAACAGCGGTACTACATGGCAAAGGCAGTATATTGATTCTGCATATGATATTACCTGCTGTAAATTAGTGAATGTTAACACTGCTTATATAGCAACATATAACAGGATATATAAAACAGTTAACGGCGGTGCAAACTGGCAGATGATGCTTAAAGTAAACAAAGGCGGTAACTGGAGCGACCTGGATGCCCCCGATGAAGTTAACTGTATTGTTGTTGGTAATGGATGTCCGAACGGAAAAGTATATACGACCGATGGAGGAACTTCATGGCAGGATACATCTTCAGTAAATTGCCAGGGTCCAATTGAACAGGACCAGGATTATTACAGGGGGGTTGCAATGCCCAGACCCGGCTTAAAGTGTTTTATCGGCGGGACGTTTTATGCACACGCAGGCTCAGTTCCAAAGGCTTGGGTGCAAAGAGATGGCGGCTGGTTTAACCAGGTATATATAGGCGGACTTCATACGCCAAATATGCTGACAGTTGATTTTCTTGATTCACTCAACGGGTTTATTTCCGGTGACTATCATGCAAGGTTAAGGACAACTGACGGGGGCGTGAACTGGGTTGATTACGGAGCTAATCTTCAGAACGGAAATGCGCTTTCACTGGTAAGGTTCGGCACTCCAAATATACTCTACGCAAACGGCGGTTCGCTTAAATCAACCAATGGCGGTGCTGACTGGTTTGAAATTCCTTTTATAACAGAAAATATTACAAATACTGATTGTATCTCTCAAAACGTTGCTGTGTCTGTCGGAAATTTCGGAAAGATAGTCAGAACGAATATAGGCGGTGTGCTTGATGCCGGGGGAAACGTAAACAATATTCCGGTTAATTTTGAGCTATACCAGAACTATCCAAATCCATTCAATCCTGTTACAAAGATAAGGTTCTATATTCCGGCGCACACAGGCTCAGAAATTTCAAAGCTTGTTGTATATGATATTCTGGGCAGGGAAGTAAAAACTTTACTAAACGAAAAAGTTCAGCCGGGAACACATGATATTACATTTGACGGAACGGACTTAACTAGCGGTGTATATTTTTATAAATTTACTTCCGGAAGCTATTCTGATTCAAAGAAGATGGTTCTGATAAAATAATAACGGCTTAATTGGTTTCATTTTACCAAAATTATAAGTTATATTTGTAAAACATAACAATGGGGTGCTTCTGTAATACAGAGGCTGAGACTATACCCTTCATTTGGCAGTGATCCGCTGCCGGGTGAGCACCTGATCCGGGTAATGCCGGCGTAGGAAAACAGAATAAGACCGTTTATCCTGTATCAATTTTCCTGCACCGGAAATTGAAATTGGATAAACGGTTTTTGCTTTATACCCCTGCATGTAAAAGGGACTATTGATAAGATTATAAAAATAAATAAATAGATTTTCGCTTTTGCGATTATCACAATGGAGTAAAAATGAATAAAAAAATTGAAACAACCGGTTCAAAAGGCAACGGCAATGGAAACGGCAATGGCAATGGAAACGGAAAGATACATACAAACGGTAACGGCAGTTCTAACGGGAAAGAAAAGCTCTCGCATGATTATGTTATGCCCAACAGCAAAAAAGTATATGTTAAGGGGAAATTGTTTGCAGATATCGAAGTCCCTTTCCGCGAGATAAAAGTATCACCAACCAGGCAGCATGACGGAACACTCGAAGAAAATGAGCCTATACTGGTTTATGATACCAGCGGCAAATGGGGAGAAGAAAATGTTAAGTGTGATGCTACCAAAGGACTGCCGGGAATCAGATCAAAATGGATAAAAGAGAGAAATGACGTTGAAGAATATGAAGGCAGAAATATCAAGCCTATCGATAATGGATATTTGAGCGAAGAAGAAATGAAGGCTGCCGGAGAAAATAAGAACGGAAAGCTTGAATATTACCCCGGTCTCCGCAGGAAACCGCTTAAAGCAAAAAGCGGCGGAGCAGTGACACAGATCTATTACGCTAAAAAAGGTATCATAACACCTGAGATGGAATATATAGCTATCCGCGAAAACCTGGGCAGGGAAGCTGCTATGAATTATGCACTGCATGATGAGCTTAAAAGAAATGAACTTAACTGGCAGCATAAGGGTGAATCTTTCGGAGCGAAACTGCCGAATTATATTACACCGGAATTTGTAAGAGATGAAGTAGCAATGGGAAGAGCGATCATACCTGCAAACATCAATCACCCCGAAACTGAACCGATGATTATCGGCAGGAATTTCCTTGTAAAGATAAAT
>JAPUEV010000091.1 GCA_027492415.1 Ignavibacteria bacterium | reverse complement strand
GCATTTGTTCATGAGCGATGAAATGCTGGCAGCACAGCTTGCAACAATACATAACTTAAGGTTCTATCTAAACCTGGTTGAAAGATCCAGGGAAGCAATTAAGCAGAACCGTTTCACAGAATATAAAAAAGAGTTTTTGGAAAAATATAATTCAAAAGTAACACAAAAAATTTAAAGTCTATTAAAAAAAGTTTTTAAGCGTAAATTAAGGAAGGTATTATAAATTGACATATTTATTTTTCATATTACAGGCTCAGACAGATGGCATTACCGGAATGGTAAGCAGTTTGCTGCCGTTTTTACTTATCATAGTTGTATTTTACTTTTTGATCTTAAGACCCCAGCAGAAAAGGCAGAAAGAAAGAGCTAAGCTGCTTGAAGGCGTTAAAAAAGGCGATAAGATCATTACTTCAGGCGGAATTCACGGAACAGTTGAAGGCCTCGAAGACGATTCAGTACTTGTAAAGATTGCTGATAACGTAAAAGTAAAAATGGATAAAGCAGCTATCGGAACGATAGTTGGCTTAACCGACCAGGTTAAAAAGAAAAACTAAAATTTAATCCTTTAGTAAAAGGTGTTATTGTGGCGTTTATAAAAGATCGCCACATTTTATTTATGAAACTACAGAAACTAAGTTCAAAACAGAGATCCCAGGCTAAGCCTAACGGTAAGTTCAAGTTCAGCAGTATTGAATCTGCAATTGCTGATTTTAAAAAGGGTAAATGCATCATAGTAATTGATGATGAAGACAGGGAAAATGAAGGCGATCTTATTTATTCCGCCGAAAAATCAACCCCTGAGCTTGTTAACTTCCTAATAAAGTACACAAGCGGTGTTATTTGCGTGCCTATGGAAGATGAACGCTTAAAAGCGTTAAAGCTTGATATGATGACATCGCATAATACGGCGCTTCATGAAACCGCTTTTACGGTAAGCGTTGATGCCGTTCATGATACAAGCACGGGAATATCCGCATCAGACAGAAACAAAACCATACTTGCTCTTGTTAATAAGAAGACAAAGCCGGAAGATCTTGGCAGGCCGGGACATGTTTTCCCGCTTAAAGCTTTCCCCGGCGGTGTATTACGCAGGGCGGGCCATACTGAGGCTGCTGTTGATCTTGCTAAGCTTGCCGGTCATTACCCGGCAGGAGTGCTTTGCGAGATAATAAAAAAAGACGGTGAAATGGCAAGGGTTCCGCAGTTATTTGAGCTTGCCAAAAAACATAAGCTAAAGATCATTACAATAAAGGACCTGATAAATTACAGGCTTGAACGGGAAGTACTGATAGAAAAAGTTGTGGATGTTAACCTTCCCACAAAATACGGCTCTTTCAGGCTGCATATGTTCAGGAACCTGCTTGATAACAAAGAGCATTTAGCGCTTGTAAAGGGTGAGATCGATCCTGAAAAACCGCTGCTTGTAAGGGTTCACTCGGAGTGTTTAACCGGTGACCTGCTTGGCTCATTAAGATGCGACTGCCAGGACCAGCTCATAAAATCATTGAAGATCATAGAGCATGAGCGTAACGGAATAGTACTTTATATGAGGCAGGAAGGCAGGGGCATAGGACTTGCCAACAAGCTGAAAGCATACAAGCTTCAGGATGAAGGCGCTGATACTGTTGAAGCCAACGAAGCGCTGGGCTTTAAAGCTGATCTGAGGGATTACGGCATTGGCGCGCAGATATTACGCAGCCTTGGTGTAAGAAAAATGATACTTCTTACCAATAACCCCAAAAAAGTAGTAGGCTTAAAAGGGTACGGCCTGGAAATCGTAAAACGCATTCCGATAGAAATACCCGCCAATTCAATTAACGAAAAATATTTAAAAACTAAACGTGATAAACTGGGACATTTACTGTTGATCAACAAAAACCAGGAGAATTAATCTAAATGGAATCAAACAACAAAAGTTTTGTGTATTTAACCAAAGACAGGCTTCATGAGCTTGAAACCGAGCTGAACGATCTTAAGCTGCGCGGCAGGAAAGATATTGCCGAAAAGATAGCTGAAGCAAGGGCGCACGGCGACTTAAGCGAAAACGCTGAGTATGACGCAGCCAAACATCAGCAGGAACAGCTTGAAATGCGTATTGCAAAGTTCGAGGAGATCCTATCAAGAGTGAAGATAATATCACCTGATGACCTGCCTAATGATAAGATATATATTCTCCACAATGTAAAGCTTAAGGACCTTAAGACTAAGGAAGAATTCACCTATAAGCTTGTTTCACCCGAAGAGGCTGATCTTGAACAGGATAAAATATCTGTGACATCACCTATCGGAAAATCACTGCTTGGCAAAAAGAAAAATGAAGAAGTTGAGATCATTGTTCCTGCAGGTAAGCTGAAATATAAAATAATGGATTTTACAAAGTAGTAAAGTTCTCTTAATATAAAAGTTTTAAAAAAGAAATTTATTGAACCATAATAATGGATAAGGATAAAAGAACTCTTTTAAAAGTAGGTATAACTATCGTGCTTTCCATAATTATACTTTTATGGGGAGTGGCATTTTTAAAGGATCTTAAATTCGGACTCGAAACCAATGACCTCACTGTTTACTTCAGTGATGTTAACGGTTTAAAGGAAGGTGACCCTGTAAGCGTTAATGGTGTGACTAAAGGCAAAATTACTTCTATTGAGCTTGCTCCCGGTGACTCTGTTAAGGTTGATTTTTCGCTTTCCAAAGAAGTTACGCTTAAAAAAGATTACGATGTATCAGTAGCCATGATAGAGTTAATGAGCGGTAAACAGATATATATAAGGCCGGGCTCTTCCAAAGAAACCGCAGATATTACCAAACCGCTGATTGGCGCTAAAACCAATGATATTGTCGGGCTTATTGGCACTATGAATGAAGTTGGCACTGATGTTAAAATAATAACACGCAGGCTTGATACTGCCATGACCAAAATGATGCTGACAGTTGATAACATTAATTCCGTTGTTGGCGATGACGGCTTGAAATCTAACATTAAAGGCGCAGCAAGCAACTTTAACCTTGCTTCAAGGAACCTGAACCTTATGCTGGCCGATACAAGGAACAGCATAAACTCGCTTACACAAAAGCTGAATAACATAGCTACAAATGTTGATAATACTGTAACTGATACCAAGCCGGAGCTTAAAAACACTATGGCTGATGTCAGGATGCTAACAGGCAGGCTTGATTCACTTACAATCAACCTGAATAACCTGGTGCTTGGAGCAAATGACTCTAACTCAACGGTTGGCAAGCTGCTGACCCAGGATGATATGTATGATAATATCAATAAAGCGCTGCTTAATATCAACAAGCTTGTTAAAAAGATTGAAAAAGACGGTATAAGGCTTAAGCTGTTTTAGTAA
>JAPUEV010000090.1 GCA_027492415.1 Ignavibacteria bacterium | reverse complement strand
TGAGAATCAGTCGGCTGCTAAAGATTACGACGCAGTATGCACTCCCGATATTTACCTGTATGATAAGAACAGGGTATTGAAATACAGGGGAAGAATTGATGATAACTGGAAGGATGCTGGTGCAGTTAAGAGTAAAGATCTGGAAAAAGCTATTGACCTTCTGCTTGCCGGCAAAGAAATTGATTTTGATATGATCCCTTCAATGGGATGCAGTATTAAGTGGATCACTTAACAAAAAAACGCGCACTGAATGAGATCCTTCACTGCGCTCAGGATAGAAATAATAATTAAACGAGCTGCGAATGAGATCCTTCGCTTCGCTCAGGATAAAAAATAAATGTTTAAAATATTAAAGAAAATATTCCCGTCTAAGCATGAAAAAGATGTAAAAGAATTACGTCCTTTAATAGACGAGATAAACGAATTTTACAAACAGTATAACAGTCTTACAGATGACGAGCTGAGGGGTAAAACGCTGGAGTTCAAAGAGATCATCCGAAAGAACACCCAGGAACATGAGGATAAGATAGTTGAGCTGCGCTCAAAGCTTACTAATGATATCACGCATGATGAGCGTAAAGATATTTACGATGAGCTTGAAAAAACAGAAAATGAGCTTGATGAGATCATTGAAGATACTCTAAACGAGCTTTTACCGCAGGCATTTGCAGTGGTAAAAGATACGTGCCGCAGGCTTTGCGGTAAGGAGTGGCTTGCAGCGGGTCAGCGCGTTCAGTGGGAGATGATCCCGTTTGATGTTCAGCTTATCGGCGGTATGGTGCTTCACCAGGGCAAAATTGCAGAAATGGCAACAGGTGAAGGTAAAACACTGGTAGGCTCACTGCCGATATATCTTAACGCTCTGCCGGGTAAAGGCGTGCATATTATTACAGTAAACGATTACCTTGCAAAACGCGATAGTGAATGGATGGGTGAGATTTTCAAATTCCATAACCTGACAGTTGGTGTAATATTAAACGATATTGATAATGATAAACGCCGTGATGCTTATGCATGTGATATAGTCTACGGTACAAATAATGAGTTTGGCTTTGATTACCTGCGCGATAATATGGTTGTTGATAAAAAGTTTATGGTTCAGCGCGGTCATAATTTCGCGATCGTGGATGAAGTTGATTCAGTTTTAATTGATGAAGCCAGGACACCGCTTATTATATCAGGCGCGGTTGAAATGAGCGAACATAAGTTCGATGAAATGAACCCGCGTGTTAAGCGTATTGTTGACGCGCAGAAATCATTGATAGCAAAATTTGTTGGTGAAGCAGAAGCGATAATTTTAAAAGGCGATAAAGCGTCCAAAGATGAGATCCACGAAGCAGGAGTTGCATTGCTCAGGGCTCACCGCGGATTCCCGAAACACAAGAAGCTTTTAAAGCTTTTTGCTGAGCCTTCAAACAAAACTTTGATGCAGACTACTGAGCATGAATTCTTAAGGGATAATGCAAAGAGGATGCCTGAGATTGATGACGTAATGTATTTTGCTATTGATGAAAAAGGACATTCAATTGATCTTACTGAAAAAGGCAGGGAATTCTTAACAACTGCAAATGAAGATAAGGATTTCTTTGTACTGCCTGATATGGGTTCTGAAATTGCCCAGCTTGAAAATGATACTGTAATGAGTGAAACCGAGAAGTTAGCTAAAAAGGATGCGCTTGGCGAGCTTTATTCACTAAGAAGCGACAGGATACATACAGTACAGCAGCTTCTCAGGGCATATTCATTGTATGAAAATGACGTTGAGTACGTTGTGCAGGATAACAAAGTAATGATAGTTGATGAGTTCACAGGCCGTGTGCTGCCCGGAAGAAGGTATTCCGAGGGTCTGCACCAGGCTATTGAAGCAAAAGAAGGCGTGCATGTTGAAAAGGATACCCAAACGCTTGCAACGGTAACACTGCAGAATTACTTCAGGCTTTATAAAAAGCTTGCCGGTATGACAGGTACAGCTGAAACAGAAGCGGGTGAGTTCCTTGATATTTACAAGCTTGATGTGGTTGTAATACCAACCAACCAGGTCTGCGTAAGGGATGATGTGAACGATGTTGTATACAAGACAAAGCGTGAAAAATATAATGCGGTAATTGCGGAAATTGAAAAGATGAAACAGATAGGCAGACCCGTACTTGTTGGTACAACATCTGTCGAAGTATCAGAGACAATTTCAAGAATGCTGAAGCGTAAACAGGTACCCCACGAAGTGCTTAACGCAAAGCAGCACCAGCGTGAAGCGCAGATAGTGCAGAATGCCGGATTAAAAGGGGCGGTCACAATTGCTACAAACATGGCAGGCCGCGGTACAGATATTAAGCTTGGACCCGGTGTAAATGAGCTTGGTGGATTGCATATAATAGGAACAGAGCGCCACGAAGCACGCCGTATTGACAGGCAGCTTAGAGGACGCGCAGGCAGACAGGGCGATAAAGGATCATCAAAGTTCTTTTTATCGCTTGAAGATGACCTGATGAGGCTCTTTGGCAGCGAGAGAATTTCCAGAATAATGGAAAAGCTTGGCATTGAAGAAGGTGAAGCTATAGAACACTCTATGATCACCAATTCAGTTGAGCGCGCGCAGAAGAAGGTGGAAGAAAATAACTTCGGTATTCGTAAAAGACTGCTTGAGTACGATAACGTTATGAACCAGCAGCGCGAAGTTATTTATGACAGAAGACGCCAGGCGCTGATGGGTGAGAGAGTTAAAGATGAAATTTTCGATATGGCTTCTACATATGTTGAAAATACCGTAAAGAAATATTACCCGGATGGTGATTACGACGGCTTAAGGGATGAGATTCAGAGAACATTCACCGTGCTTATGGAATTAACTCCCGAGAAATTCCAGCAGCTTGGAGAAAAAGGTCTTGAAGATTATATCATGACTCTGGTTAAGGATAACTATGCGCGTAAAGAAGAAAAATACGGCGTTGATCTTATTGCCCAGATCGAGCGTTTTGCAATGCTGACAGTTATTGATGATAAATGGAAAGAACATCTGCGTGAAATGGATGACCTGAAGGAAGGTATTAACTTCCGCGCTTATGGCCAGAAAGATCCATTAATTGAATACAAGAAGGATGGCTTTGGATTATTTGTTCAGATGCTTGAAGATATAAGCAAAGATGTAATTAACTTTGTATTCAAGTTCACAACACAGGAGCAGAAAGTTGAAGTACCTGTGCAGAAACAGCGTTTGCCGCAGAGAATGACCACAATAAAACAGAGCGCTGATGGTGTAGGTATGAAAATGACACCGGAGCAGTCAGATAATATGCAGAGCCAGCCTAATGAAACGAAGAAGATACCGTTTAAGGTAGGACCCAAGGTCGGAAGGAA
>JAPUEV010000089.1 GCA_027492415.1 Ignavibacteria bacterium | reverse complement strand
CACCGTTACGCTGAAGGATATGAAGAACATAAGAAAAATATACAGCTCTACCAGCAGTTCCTTAAGGAACAGGAAGAGAAAAAACAAAAGAATTCCGAAGGCTCTAAGTAGTAATTAACTATCATGCTGTGCCTGTTCCGAATCAGTTTCTTTAAAAATATAATAATTGATAAGTAAAATAAAAGTATTGGGTGATATGCTTCTTAAGCTTGAAACCAGGAGCAAAACCGGTTCAGGCAAAAAAATGCTGTATCTTAATATCTCTTATTTTATCCCCGGGGTATTTTTACCCTGGCTGCTATTAAAACAAAACGCTGATCCAACAGGATTCCAGTTCTCATTCCTGTTATTTCTCTTTTACACATTAATACTTTCATTCACGGTAATTACCGAGCTTGATAATTTAATTATATCAAAGACAGAAGCGGAAATCCTGCAGGCAATGCCCATTGATAGCCGGGTACTTATCAATGCAAAGATGTATATGATAACCCGTTACCTTTTGCTTCTTTCGCTCCCCCTGCTTGTGCCGGGCAGCGTTTATTATTATTTCCTGATGCGGTCATTCCCAAGGGCACTCTTGTTCTTTGTATCTGCATTTATGATATGTTTTTTTGTTATAAACCTGCTGATACTGTTATATACAGCCGCATTAAGGATATTCAGGGCTAAGAGCATCGGCTCCTACACTATGTTCTTCCAGATGGCAATGATAATTGTGCTGATAATGGCTTACCAGTTCGTATCTTTTGGCATTACAGGCAAGCCCGGCAGCAATGTTAACGGCTACATTTCTGCCCTGCAGGCTAAGGGGATAATAAATTATTTCCCACAGGCATGGTTTGCATTCCTTGCAGCGCGGAATCAATATTTACCGGAATTCGGTTTATTTGCCAAGCTGATATTGCCGCCATTGATAACTATACTAAGCTATTACAGCCTTAAAATGTACCTGGATGCGAACTATGAATTCATAAGGGATAAATATGTGAATTCAAAAATATTGAATGAAAATGTAAGGACTAAAAGCCGGTTCTTTATTTTCAGTATGATAAGTGACTTCATACAGAATGTTTATTTAAGGAATAACGCAGAGCGATCTTCATTCGGTTTGATAAGATCGTTATTCTACAAGGATAAAACCGTAAGGCTTGCAATCCTGCCTATGATAATCATTCCTATAGGACTTGCAGTATTTGCCCTAGTAACTAACCAGTTACCTGCACCATTTGACAGGAGTTATTTTGAGATCAAGCCTGTATTCCATATTTCATTGATGCTTTGTGTACTTGTTGTGCTGAATACTGCAATAATAGGTACAAAAGTTACAAACTTCCCGGGGGTTGCCTGGATATACGATTCATACCCTATAACTTCACACAGGAATTTCAGGAACGGGTTCAGGAAATTTTTTGTAATTTACCTGCTTATTCCGATATACACAGGACTTGGTATTATATTCATTATAAAAATACCGATGCACCAGGCACTGCTTCATACTGTATTTATTTTTGCAGCAGCTAATCTGTATAATTCGCTTTACAATCTTATCAGCAGGGCATTGCCCTTCACAAAGGAAAATACCCTGATTAATTCTTTTCAAAGAATGACATCGATCATCTATCCCTTTCTTTTCGGAATTGTAATAGTAATGGTGCAGCTTTTTGTGTATAAAAGCATGATAACAACTCTGATTGCACTTCTCGCTGTAATATCAGTTACCTTCTGGATAAATTACTTTGGATTTGTAAGGAAAAAGTAAAAATCTGTCTTCTCGTGCCTCGAATAAATTCTGAATTTTACTAAAAACCCTTAAATTAATAATTTCTAATTAGTTAATTGACAAATTAGTTTTTTTTGGTTATGTTTTAAAAAAAAGATATGAAAACCCTCGTATACTATCTTTTCCTCTTATTGATAGCAGCATCAATAATAAACTCCCAAAGCCTTGCGCCTGCACAATATACATTTATGCAGGGTAATAATATAAACAGTATTTTCGCAAATAATGGAATTTACAACTACGATAAAATTACTTTCCAGGGAAATCAAGCCGGTTTTATATGGCCTGTTACTTCACCGCAAAGGCTTACTGCTGTATTTACCTCAGGTATTTGGATAGGCGCAAAAGTCGGTGCGCAGCATGAACTAAGGCTTGCATCTTCCTTCTATAATTCTCATTACTCACCGGGCAATATTCCTGTAATTGGCGAGGTTCCGTCATCATCAGTATGCAGTGACCCCTCGTGGCGGGGATATTTAGTTCAGCTTACAGATCCAACACTCATTAATGGTGGTACTCGATATAAAACAGCAGGCGGCAGACAATATACTTTCAATTATGACTCCTGGGATGCATGGCCGGTACAAAAAGGAGCTCCGTATGTAGAAGAAAATGGTATTCCGGGTTACCAGCCTGCATGGAATGGCGACAGACCCGGTATTGGCAACGGAATGACTGCGAGACCTGAGGAAATTTTGTTTATGGTTTATATGGATTACACTAATTGTACAGATTCAATTCACACCAGTGAACTAAGCTTACCCGGTGGTACCAGACCTTTAGGTGCAGAAATTCAGCAAATAGTATTTAATTTTAATTGCTTTCCATTGCGTGATATGTATTTCACAAAATTCAGAATAATAAATAAAAGTTCATTTAACTGGGATAGCGTTTATTTTTCTTCAGCAAATGATCCGGATATTGGAAGTTCCTCTGATGAGCCCGCCGGATGTGATTCAACCCGTGACCTGGGATTTCAATATAAAATGAATAATACCGACCCATATTATGGAACAAATCCACCTTCGTTTGGGACCAGGTTTGTACAAAGTCCCCTAATTTACACCGGTAATAACAATGATACGGCTAAGCTGCCATACGACACATTAATAAGTTACAAACTTTTGGGAATGACATCTTACAATAAATTTCAAAACGGTGGAAATGAATGCACAGGTGATCCTGATGTAGCATATAGAGCTTACTATTTCATGCAAGGTTTAGATGGCTGCGGAAATCAGTTAATTAATTGGGTAACCGGTGCGCCATCTAAATACAGATTTAACGGTGATGCCTGTCGAAGAGTTGGATGGTATGATAGCTTATATGGTCAAAGAAGGTATGTGCAAAATTCAGGTCCCTTCACAATGAATTCTGGTGATACACAAATTGTAGTTTTAAGCTTTATGATCACCCGTGATGGCGGCAATAATTTCCAAAATGTGTGCGCACTTCAATCACTATCAGATTCAGCCCTGAAATATTATTATAACGATTTCAGAACTTGCATTCCAATTGGAATTGAGCCGATAAGCAGTGAAATACCCACGAAATTTGAATTATTTCAAAATT
>JAPUEV010000088.1 GCA_027492415.1 Ignavibacteria bacterium | reverse complement strand
TTGCGCTACATGAATACCAAAACTGTGGTCTGCGGTGCCTTCGTTTATCCTGTGAAGAAAAATTATTTTTTCACCAACTTCCTTAACTTCGACCCTTGAATTTTTTATCCTGGGGTATAGACTTGCCAGTGCATTTAATTCGTGGTAATGCGTTGCAAAAAGTGTCTTTGCTTTGGCTTTCGGATTTTCGTGGATGTATTCTGTGATTGCCCATGCTATCGAAATTCCGTCATATGTACTTGTGCCCCTGCCTACTTCATCAAGCAGTACAAGGCTTTTGGGTGATAAATTATTCAGTATGTTTGCTGATTCCTGCATTTCAACAAGGAATGTACTTTCACCCCTTGCGATATTATCCATTGCTCCTACACGGGTAAATATCCTGTCGCATATTCCTATCTTTGCTTTCCTGGCCGGAACAAAGGAACCTATCTGTGCAAGTAAAACAATTAACCCAACCTGTCTTAAATAACTCGATTTACCGCTCATGTTGGGTCCGGTTATAATTATAACCTGTGTATCTGCGGGATCTAGCGCAGTATCATTCGGCACAAATTTTTCGCCTGCCGGCAGCAACTGTTCAATTACCGGATGCCTGCCTTCAGTTATCTCAAGGGTATCACCTTCGTTAAGTTCGGGTTTGGTGTATTTATATAATTTCGCAATTTCTGCAAATCCCAGCAGAACATCAATTATGCCTATCATGGCAGCATTCATTTGAATATCATTGGCATACTCAACCACTTTTTGCCTGACATCGGCAAATAATTTTGCCTCGAGCGCAGAGATTTTTTCATTGGCAGTGAGTATCTTCTCTTCGTACTCTTTCAGCTCCTGTGTTATGAATCTTTCAGCATTAACAAGTGTCTGTTTGCGTATGTAGCCTTCAACTCCGTCAGCCTTCACAAGGTTTGCTTTGGATATTTCAATGTAATAGCCAAAAACCCTGTTGTAGCTTACTTTAAGAGAATTTATCTTCGTTCTTTCGCGCTCTTTCCGCTGGTAATTTTCCATCCATGCTTCGCCGCTGTTGAGTATGCTTCGCAGTTCATCAAGCTCAGTGCTGTAACCGGGTTTAATTGTGAGCTTGCTCTCCATCTGGATAGAGGTATCTTCATTTATTGAAGCATCAATTAACGAAGCAAGGTCATTTAATTCCTTAAGATTGCTGTTTATATCCTTTAATGTTTTAGATTCTGCTTTGCTTAATTCATTTTTAACTTCACCAATATTCTTTAATGAATATTTCAGGTTAATAAGATCTCTTGCCACCGCTCGTGCAGTAGCTATTTTTGAAATAAGCCTTTCAAGATCACCGATATTTTTGAAAAGTGTTGATAGGTTTCCGGCAAGGGGCTTGTTTTCGTAGAATTCGGTAACACATTCCTGCCTTTTCTGAAGCTGTGTGAGCTTTTTTAAAGGACGGGATATCCAGTTCTTAAGCAGCCTTGCACCCATTGCTGTTTGAGTACGGTCAAGTATTGAAATGAGTGTACCTTCACGGTTGCCGCCTGAAATGGAGGATATTATCTCCAGGTTGCGTTTGGTGGAATCATCCAGTACAATATAGTCGCTGGTATCATAATACGAAATTTTGTTTATATGGGTTACATTGCCTTTTTGTGTTTCGTTCATGTAGCTCAGTATTCCGCCTGCGGCAATTACGCCAAGCGGGTACTCTTCAACGCCGAATCCTTTTAATGATTTTGTTTTGAATTGCGAGAGCAGCAGCTCATTGCAGTAATCAAAATTGAATATCCATTCATCAAGCTTTGTTATGGTAACACGCTTTTGAACAAGCGGGTTATGCTCCATATCAAGTATATTACTATATAAACCTTTTTGTGTTTTTGATATTATTACTTCGGCAGGGTCAATTAATTCTACCTGGTCTTTGATATTCCTGAATGGAACTTCGCATGCCATGAATTCACCAGTTGATATATCACAGAACGCAAAGCCGCATCTTTCATCCTTTGTAAAGATACAGCATATATAATTATTGCTTTTATGGTCAAGCAGCTTATCTGAAAATGTTAAGCCCGGCGTTACAACCTCAACTACATCACGCTTTACAATTCCCTTTGCAAGCTTAGGATCCTCAAGCTGTTCACATACTGCGACCTTATATCCTGCCTTAACAAGCTTGGGAAGGTAATTATCCAGCGCATGGTGAGGGAAACCGGCAAGAGCAACTTCAGAAGCTGAGCCATTTGAGCGTTTTGTAAGCGTTATCCCCAGCACTTTTGATGCTATGGCTGCGTCACTTTCGAATGTTTCGAAGAAATCACCCATACGGAAAAGCAGCACCGTATCAGGGTACTTTGCCTTTATCTGGGAATATTGACGCATTAATGGGGTCTGGGTTTCAGCCATTAAATCAGTTTAAATGCTTGGGAATCAGCAAAAATACCTTAAAATTGAAGGAGATTCAATTGAGAAATGAGTAAGAAACCAATCAGTAATATTATGACTCTCTTATCATATACAGCCTGTTATCTTCAACAAGGTACATCATTGGAGCAATTGGAATTTTGGGATAGACTTTCCTCAGGCGGATAGTTTCACTCAGTATAAAATCAATCTCGTTCTCAATTCCGAATTTGGGAACGGATTCCTCGAATTGTTTTTCTGCCTGCTCTTTAGTCCACCCGGCTCTTGTCATCATACCTTCAATAAAAATATCTTTCTTTGAAGCAAGATTAACCATGCCGCAGTGATTATGCCCAATAAGCGCAATTTGCTTTGCGCCACCTACAGATATCGCAAATGATACCTTGAACTCACTATACCTTAAATTAGCACCGCCTGTGCGTATAATGAACGCAAAATTATCAGGAACATTGAGATGTTTCCTGTTATCCATACACATTCCAATAAGAAGCTGAGCACTTGTGTAGACAGTAAATGGTTTGTTTAAGTTATGATATTCCAGCAGATTGCCGATTGGCTGGTTTTTGTAAGTTTCCGGAATATCGTTAACCGTTTCAATTTTAACTAATCTATCCATAAATTGTGCTGTTTAATTGAGTTTAAAAATTAAGTCTGGCAAAAATATAAAATTTTATGATACCATAAAATGTCAATTTAATTAAACCATATAAATACTTAATTTGCCTGAATAATATAAATCGTATCCCGCAAAAGGGAGCTTAAAATACTGCATGTTTATAACATTTGAAGGACTGGATTTTTCAGGCAAGTCAACACAGGCAAAAATGCTGCATGAATTTTTGTTATCCAAAAAGATTAAGTCGATATTACTGCGTGAACCGGGCGGAACAACGATATCAGAAAAAGTCCGGGAGATCATCCTTGACCGTGAACATATAGAAATGACCCCGCTTACGGAGTTCATGC